>NZ_BAABJI010000002.1:2100000-2384554 GCF_039543225.1 Mucilaginibacter defluvii | reverse complement strand
TATTGTACAATACCGGCTTTTGCTTTTAATATATTTTTATAATAAATTAATAATAATTAAAATTTTTAAATTAAAATATAAACAAGGCGTTCAATTTATTGTAATAGTATAACATCTAACAAAAGTTAAACATCAATTACACTTTATCGCAATGTATGTACTGGGCATCAATGCTGTATTTCACGACTCGGCTGCGTGTATCATAAAAGACGGTATTTTATTAGCCGCTACCGAGGAGGAGCGCTTTACTCATTTTAAGCATGGCAAAAGGCCTGTTCCGTTTTCAACATGGGAGCTGCCTTTTCATGCTATAGATTATTGCCTTAAAATAGCAGGCATTCACATTAACGATGTTGACCACATTGCTTATTCGTTTGATCCTTATTTGCTGATAGGCGAAAAATACCGTGGCAAATCAACCATCGAGATACCTTTTGAAGAAGGTTCGTCAGCATTAGACGACGATTTTCGCAACGTATGGGATCCTTTGTTCCTGTCGTCAATCATCAATGCGCCGGGCCAGTTACGCGATGGCTATCCGCATCATTTGCAAAAACGCTTTATAGGCTGCAATATTCAGCGCGATAAATGGCACTTTGTAGAACATCACGTATCGCACGCGGCAAGCGCGTTCAATTGTTCGCCATACGCTAACGCTGCCGTAATGACGGTTGACGGCCGTGGGGAGCTGGCTACTACCACTTACAACGTTGGTGCCGGGCAGCAGCTCAACCGCATCGGGCAGGTAAATATGCCGCACTCGTTAGGTTTGTTGTATGAGGATGTAACTACACACCTGGGTTTCCTGCACTCCTCTGACGAATATAAGGTAATGGCGCTGGCATCATACGGTAAACCTGAGTTTGTCAATGATTTTAGGGAGATTGTTCAAATAGGAGAAAAAGGTCAATATACCATCAACAATCAAAATTTGGAGGAACGTTTTGGCCCGAAACGCTTACGCCATGAGGAATTTACGTCGTTCCATTTCAATATTGCGCATTCGCTGCAATTGGTTATTGAAGAAAGCATGCTTGAGCTTACCGGCTGGCTGCAAAAAGAAACGCAGGAAGAAAACCTTTGTCTTGCAGGTGGTGTGGCGCTTAACTGCGTAGCCAATGCCCGCATTCGCGACAGGGGAGCTTTTAAAAATGTTTGGGTACAACCGGCTTCGGGCGATGATGGTACCGCATTAGGTGCAGCCCTTTGGGTAGATGCGCAACAGCGTAACACCAACGAGCGCAGCTTTGAAATGACGCACTGCTATTGGGGGCCTGAATATACTGATGAAGAGATTGAAAAGTCAATGAAATTGTGGAAGGTACCGTACCGCAAACTGAATAATATTGCCGAAGAAACCGCCGATATTTTGGCGCAGGATAAAATTATCGGCTGGTACCAGGGGCGTATGGAATTTGGTCCGCGTGCATTAGGGAGCCGTTCTATATTGGCATCACCTATCAATCCGCAAATGCAGGCGAGACTAAATGAAGTGAAGGACCGTGAGGATTTCAGGCCGGTAGCGCCTGTGGTGCTGGAAGAAAAGGCCGCCGAATGGTTTGAGAATGCCCGTTACTCACCGTTTATGTTATTTATTTATGATGTTAAGCCCGATAAAGCCGACAAGATACCTGCTGTAAGGCACACTGATGGTACGGCCCGTATACAAACCATCAATGACAATCAGCATAAAAATTATTACGATCTGTTAAAGGCCTTTGAGCGTAAAACCGGTGTGCCGGTATTGGTTAACACCTCGTTCAATACACTCGGCAAGCCCATTGTTTGCACCCCGCGCGACGCCATCGAATGCTTCTGGACATCGCCTTTTGACGCATTGATTATCGGATCATTTGTAATCGAAAAATGAGCATAGCTATATCTGTAATAATTCCCACCTATAAACGCACCCAGTTATTGGTGCGCTGCCTTAAAGCGTTGTTACAGCAGCGTTTTGAGAAGGACAGGTATGAGATTATTGTGGTAAGCGATGGCCCTGACGATGAGACCCAACGCATATTTAACGGATTTGCCGGGTATGAATATCCGGCGTTGCGCTACTTACCGCTGTCTACAAAGAAAGGACCTGCCGCCGCGCGTAACTGCGGTTGGCTGAATGCTAAAGGATCTATTATTGCTTTTACGGATGATGATTGCGTGCCGGATATTCATTGGCTTGATCAGTTATACCAACATTTAAAGGATCAGGAATACGCCGCCATTACCGGTAAGGTGATAGTCCCGGTGAACAAGCGCCCTACAGATTTTGAAAAAAATACCGCAGGCCTGCAGTTTGCTGATTTTATTACGGCTAACTGCGCCTGCACCAAAGCCGCACTGGTTAAAACCGGCGGTTTTGATGAGGATTTCAGCATGGCCTGGCGGGAAGATAGCGATCTTGAGTTTAAGCTCATTGCTAACCACATTCCGGTAACGCGCGTAAATACAGCAATAGTAACCCATCCCGTAAGGCATGCCGCGTGGGGTGTAAGCATCCGCGAGCAAAAAAAGACCATGTTTAACGCTTTGCTATATAAAAAATATCCTGGGTTGTATCGCCAAAAAATACAGCCTGCACCACCGGTATTGTATTATGGCATCATAACCGCCGTTTTAGTAATGCTGGCGGGAGTGTTATTAACCGATACCTTAATGGCACTGGCAGGCGCTGCCATGTGGCTGGTGCTTACCCTTTATTTTATTTACAAGCGGTTGCAAACAACCAGCCTGGCGCTAGCCCATGTTGCCGAAATGATTGTTACCTCTTTGGTAATTCCGTTTGCATCCATATACTGGCAATGGTATGGCGCCGTTAAATACCGTGTATTATTTATATGAATTAATGAAGTTACCAGTAACCGAAATAAAGAGCATTGCCATATTCAGGGCGCTTCAATTGGGCGATATGTTATGCGCTGTACCGGCCTTCAGGGCGCTGCGCGCGGCATATCCGCAGGCCAAGATCACATTGGTAGGTTTGCCCTGGGGCAAATCATTCACCCAGCGGTTTCATAAATATTTTGACGATTTTATCCATTTCCCGGGCTATCCGGGTTTACCCGAGCAAAAGTTTGAACCGGTTGATTTTACCGGCTTTTTAGCCGAAATGCAAGTGCGCGAGTTTGATCTGGCCATTCAAATGCAGGGTAATGGGTCTGTTGTTAACCCGATGGTTGAATTATTTGGTGCCCGGTATACGGCCGGATATAAAATTGACGGGCATTACGCGCCGGGCAACAGTTTGTTTATGCTCTATCCGGACGAAGGCCATGAAATTGAGCGCCATGTAAAGCTGATGGAATTTTTAGGCATCCCATCGCAAGGTACCTCGCTTGAATTTCCGCTGACTGCCGATGATGAAAGTGCTTTCGCTCAGTTAAACCTGAATATCGAACCACAAAAATACATTTGCGTGCATCCGGGTTCGCGCGGTTCCTGGCGTCAGTGGCCCGTACAATACTTCGCTGCCCTGGCTGATTATTGCGCCGAGCAAGGTTATAAAGTAGTAATTACCGGAACAGCCGAGGAGCAGGAGATAATTGACCAGGTAAAGGAGCATATGCGCACCGACGCTATTGATCTGGCAGGCAAAACCAGTATGGGCGCTGTAGCTGTGTTGATTAAAGATGCCGCCATGCTCATATCAAATTGTACGGGCGTATCACACATCGCGTCGGCGTTTAAAACACCAAGTATCGTGATCAGTATGGATGGCGAACCGCAAAGGTGGGGGCCGCTTGACAGCCGCATTCACCGAACTATCGACTGGCTGCAAAATCCCGATTTTCATTTAGTGTTCAGAGAAACAGTAGAAATGGTGGCCTGAGCCGCCATTTCTACTTTCGGAGTAATAGCCAGGTGGCCGCGAAACCGGCTAAAGCCGCGCCCGCTATCAGGTTTCGTTTTTGTTTTGGAGCCATAGGCAAATTAAATCCCCCGTGTATGCCGGTACCAAAATCAACGGTGTTATAGGTATTACCATCTGTTAAAGCCACATCATCAGCAACCTTAAAATACCTGCGCATTACCCACCCGGTAATGTTGGCGGTGGCTTCGGGGGCTATGGCATGGGCAAACTTTAGTAACAACGAAGTGCCGCCTACATAGGTGTTTGATTTTGGCTGATTGCTCAACTGAACCATGGCTCGCGCTACTTTAACCGGATCGTAAACAGGTGGAGCAGGTTTTAGCATTTTACCGGTATAGTTGGCGGCGTGGTATATGCCCGGGGTATCTAAAAACGCGGGAAACAGGTCACAAACGTGGATACCAGGCCATGCTTTCAGTTCCGCTTTTAGTGATTCTGAAAATCCCCTCAAGCCAAATTTGCTTGCCGTGTAGCCTGCTCCGTAGGGTACAGGCAAGTATCCGCCTATGGATATATTGTTGATGATGGTGCCATAGCCCTGCGCTTTAAAAACCGGCAGTACGGCATGCGCGCCGTTCATGTAACCAATTAAATTGGTGCGGATGATCTGCTCATGCGTTTCCATTGGGGTAACATCAAAATCACCTGCGCCAAGTACGCCGGCGTTATTGATCCACACATCTACATGCCCGTAATGATCATTGGCCTTATTTGCCAGATTGATCATCGCTTTGGTATCGGTAACATCAGTAACCACTACCAGGGCTTTGGCGCCCAACGCGCGGCATTCATCGGCCACTTTTTCTAAGGCATTTTCGTTTCGCGCGGCCAATACCAATTGCGTTTTATAGGTTGCAAATTCCAGTGCGGCTGCCGCACCTACACCACTTGAGGCACCGGTTATTATTACTACTTTTCGTGACGTTTTCATAATCAATCATTCATTTTAACTATCACAACCCGCCGGTTTTCATTATTGCAGATTAGTTGTGATATTTGTTTCGATATTTTAACATGTGGCGGTAAAAACGGTTTCCTTTTGATGGATAATTATTAAGCCGCAACCATATCATCAAGCCTGAATTATATTACTGTAGTAACCAATTATAATCGCGTGAATTAATGATTACCTAACAAACAGGTAGCACGCAAGTAATACTTATCTGAAAATTTTGCACTGATGGAAAATGTGCACGCAATTAAGCTGGGTTGTATTACCACTTTTAAGATGATATACTACCAGTATCATCAAAAAATTTATGCTTATATCGCCCATAAAACCTCGTCAACCTACCTGGCCGAAGAGGTTACTCAACTCACGTTTATCAAGTTTTGGGAAAAGCGGCATCTCATTTCTGAGGTGTATGATTTAGATGTGCAATTGTTTCGCATTGCGCGTACGGCCATGATCGATGAATTGCGTAAAGATGCGGTTCGCAATAACATGATCAATGAATTGGAGCGCGATTTCAATCAGCCGGTTGATGATAAACTTTCCGACAAAGAAACACTTAAGCAGGTGCACAATGCCATCGAACTATTACCACCCACGCGTAAAATGGTATTTAAACTAAGCCGGTTCAATCATTTCACCAATGCCGAAATTGCGGAGATGCTGTCCATATCTACCAAGACAGTTGAAAACCACATTACGCTCGCAATAAAGCAACTCCGTAAGGCCGCCCTAAGCGTTGCAGTAACTGTGTTATTAGATGCATTGTTAAATAATTGTTAAGCATTAGGGGTTAAGTGCGCGGCTCCCGTATTGGGAGTATATGCATCCAACCGACGAACTTATACGGAAGTATTTTAACAGGCAGTGCACTGCTGAAGAAGCCGAACAGGTTTATCAGTATTTACAGCGGCACCCCGAAATAATTGAGCGTTTGCTCAGCGAGAAGGAGTGGACGCAGTTTGACGGCGGCAAACACCCTCATCCGCAAAAGTCGGCACAAATGCTGGATGCCGTACTCGTTCAAATTGAACATCAGCCCGTACCCGGAAAAAAATCGTTCAGGTTATGGCGGTACGTAAGTGTGGCGGCAAGCCTGCTGTTATTTGCCGGTCTCTTTATATTTCAGTTAACGTGGCCTATACCGGTAAGCAAACATTATGTATCAGTTCCGGCACGTGTAGTAAACTGGCAAAACACTACAAACCACGGAAACCGTGTTCAGCATATTTTGCTTGATGATGGATCTGACGTTGCTTTGTACCCGGGTTCATCTGTAAAATACAAGCTGCCGTTTAAAAGCCGTACACGCGATATTTACCTTACCGGTGTAGCAAAGTTTAAAGTAGCAAAGGACAAAACGCGGCCCTTCACCGTATTTTCAGGCGAGGTAGCCACCACCGCGCTCGGGACAGTTTTTACCATAACCGCATGGCCTGCCGAGCAGATTACTAAGGTCAAGTTGCACTCGGGTAAAGTCAGGGTTATTAACACAAATAATAAGTTTAAGCCGCAATACCTGCTGCCGGGTAAACAATTGGTGTTTAATAAAACAACCGGTGATGTAACCTTAAAGCGCTTGGATGAAAATCCGGTTATCAATAAACCGGCTGTTGTTGCAGGCTCGGTAAAAATCAGCGGAGACACGCTGCGGTTTATGAACCAGCCTTTGCCCAATGTATTCAGCAAGCTACAGGAGTTATACGGTATTTCTATCACCGTTAACGTCGATTTGAAAAAATACCGGTTTACCGGCGATTTCAACATGGCTGCCGACTCGCTGCCATCAATGCTTACCACCATCGGTACGCTCAATAAACTTACTATAAGTAAAGCGGATACTGCTTACATCATAACGCCTCAAAATCTTAAAAAGAAAAAATAATTATTCAACACGTAAACCAACTTACTATGCTCAAAAACTACAAATTACGCTTTAAGGTGAGCCTGAAAACAGCGATGCTGCTTTTAGCCTGCCTGGTAAGCTTTGCAACCGCCCGTGCGCAAACCGCGCCGTCGGCTACCGGTATCGTTAAAGATTCAACCGGGGTAGCGTTACCCGGCGTAACGGTTAACGCCCAAAACATCTCATCAGGTAAAGCCATCAGCTCGGTTACTGATAAGGATGGTATGTTTAATATCAATAACCTCGAAAACGGAGGAAATTACAGCTTTACCTTCACTTATGTAGGTTACTTAAGCAAAACCTTAACCGGGTATACGGCTACCGCCGGCAATAAAATATCGCTTGCCGTGGTGCTTAAAGAGGGCGCAACCGCGCTTTCGCAGGTAGTGGTAACCGGTTACGGCCGCTCGAGCAAAGCCGAGGTTACGGGCGCCATTACTTCGGTACAGGCAGAGGATTTTAACCGCGGGGTGATCAGTTCTCCGGCGCAATTACTACAGGGTAAAGTAGCGGGACTTAACGTTACCCGCAGCGGTAACCCTAACGAAACCGGTGCCATTATTTTGCGTGGCCCATCAACATTACGTAGCGGCGCGCAGGAACCATTTTATGTAATTGATGGTGTGCCTGGTGCTTCAATAGCCTTGCTGGCACCTGAGGATATCATGACGATGGATGTGTTGAAAGACGCGTCATCAACGGCTATTTACGGTTCTCGCGCAGCCAATGGCGTTATCATGGTAACCACACGTAAGGCAAAACCTGGCGAGCCCCGTTTAAGCTACAGCGCGTATGCCGGCTTTGAAAAGGTATCAAACCAGATTGAAGTATTAAGCGGCGACGAATTGCGCAAATACCTGGCGGATAACAACCGTAGCCTTAACCCGGTTGACAATAACGAAGGTGCTAACACGGATTGGCAGAAGGAACTTACCCGTAGTGCTTTTTCGCATAACCACAACCTGTCGTTAAGCGGTAACAGTGGTAAAACAGCATATAACGTAAGCATGAACTACCTGAAAAATCAGGGTATCATCAAGGATTCGGAACTGGAACGCTTTATACTTCGTGCCAATATTGATCAGAAATATTTTAACGACCGCCTGCGCCTGAATGTATCAGCGGTGAACAGCGTTACTTCAACCAGTAACATACCTAACGAGGTTTACCTGAATATGCTTACTTATTTGCCTACGGTTAATGTGAGGCAACCCGACGGCAGCTTTACTGAAAACTTTACGCGTACCCGCGGTTACCTAAACCCGGTATCGTTAGTTGAAAATTCAATGTTGGATGGTAAAGTAAAAACCTTTTTGGGTAACGCTATGGCAGAGGCTAAGTTGTTTGATGGCTTGAAGTATACCTTAAGCGTGTCGTACCAGGATGAGCAGAACAACAATAATACCTATTATACCCGTGCATCGGGCCTGGCGCAAGGTTATAACGGTTATGCCTTACGCAATAGCTATACAAATAACAAAAAGGTATTGGAGTCATTTTTTAATTATGACAAAGCCTTTGGGGATCATGATGTGAAATTACTGGCTGGTTACTCATGGCAGGAGGATAGAAATAACGATGGTTTTAGTACCTCAAACAGAAATTTTGTTACCGATGTGCTTGGCTATCAGAATTTAGGTTTAGGTGATCCGTTAAGCGGCGTTGTGCCTGACTATAACACGCTGCAGCCTATCTCTACTTTAAGGTTGATATCTTTTTACGGAAGGGCGCAGTATAATTATAAGTATAAATATCTTTTCCAGGCATCTCTTCGTCGCGACGGTTCTTCGGCGTTTGGTATCAACAACAGATGGGGTTACTTCCCGGCTGTATCGCTCGGATGGAACATCAGCAAAGAAAGCTTTATGGAAAATGTGCGTTTTGTAAATGACCTAAAGCTTCGCGCCGGCTACGGAAGTTCCGGTAACACACAGGGCTTTAATGCATTTACCCGTTGGTTTTTATACCGGGCAGCGTCAAGGTTTTATTATAATGGCAGATATATCAACGCTATCGGTCCGTACCAGAATGATAACCCGGATCTTAAATGGGAACGTACTAATATGGCCAACATAGGTGTTGACTTTGCTTTATTCAATAACATATTAACCGGTTCGGTTGATGTTTATGATAAACGCACAAAGGATTTGATATGGGATTATCCGGTATCTACTACTCAATACTATGTGCCTTACTTAACAGCTAATGCCGGCGAAGTAAGCAACAAAGGTGTTGAGGTAATATTAACTGCTAAACCTTTCAGCGGTAAAAACTTTAAATGGACAACAACACTTAACTTCTCACATAACACAAATAAGCTGGTATCGCTATCTAATGATGTATTTACATTGCCATATGTTCGTACAGCATTTTTAGGTGGTAAAGGCCAGTCCGCCAATCCATCGCAAATTGTACAGGAGGGTAGTCCGATAGGGTCATTCCTGCTAGCCCGTTATGCCGGTAAAGACGCAAATGGCATATCGCAATTTTATAAGGCTGATGGCACTATAAGTAACCAACCGCCGGTTGTGGCCGATTTTTCAGTAGCCGGCAGTGCGCAACCTAAACTGCTATATGGTTGGAACAACAGTCTTGTTTACAAAGATTTTGACTTCAGCTTCTTTTTACGCGGCGTTTACGGAAATAAGGTGCTTAATGCCACGCTTGCTAATCTAAACAGCCCATCAGATGCGACTAACGTTAACATCCCCAAGTTTACCTTGGGCGAAACTCCTACAGATAATAATGCATACATTCTTTCAGATAGATATCTGGAAAGCGGATCATATCTGCGCTTAGATAATGCCACGTTGGGGTATACTTTAAAGCTGAAAACAAACGCTGTTAAAAGCCTTCGTTTTTATGCAACCGGCAATAACCTGTTCATCATAACCAATTACAGAGGTATTGATCCTGAAATAAATATTGGTGGCCAGACGCCGGGTATTGATAACAATAATTTTTATCCAAAAACACAATCATACCTGTTAGGCATGACAGTAAATTTTTAAACAGCAATAAACATGAAAAAAATATATGTATTTACCGCGCTATTAGCTGTTGCTATTACCGGTTGTAAGTTGGATACAGAAGTTGAATCAGAGTTAACCCGCGACAACTTTCCGCAAAACCCGGAAAGTTACATCGCTGCAACCGGCCCGGTTTACACGCAGTTGCGCTCCATTTACGCGGTAGATTACTGGCGCATGCAGGAGTTATCAACAGATGAAGCCATCATCCCAGCCCGTGATGGTAACTATGACGATGGCGGGCAGTACCGTTTTCTGCACCTCCATACCTGGGGGCCTGATCACCCGAACGTTCGATCTAACTGGGAGTGGGGTTTTGGTGGTATAAACACCTGCAACCGTGTATTGAATTTATTTGCGGCTACTCCCGAAAGTGATACCAAGCGCCAGGTAATGGCTGAGATGCGTACTATGCGCGCCCTTTATTATTTTTTTATGATGGATTTATACGGAAACATACCCCTGATAACAAGTTTTCCGGTTACAAGTCCGCCTAAAACGACAGCACGTGCTGAGATATTTGCTTTTATTGAGAAGGAGTTGAAAGAAGCGATCCCTAACCTGAGTACTACAGCCGGGCAGTTAAACTACGGCCGCCCAACCAAGTGGATGGCGTTTACCCTATTAGAAAAATTATATTTGAACGCTCAGTACTACACGGGCCAGTCTAAATATACTGAAACCGTTGCCATGGCTGATAGTGTTTTAAACGGCGCGAAAAGTATTTACTCTTTAGATGCCGATTACATGACCTTATTCGCGCCTAACAATGGCCCGCAAATAAAGGAGACCATATTCGCCATTCCGTATGATCCGAACGTGGCCGAGGGTAATCACTTTACTCGATTTGGCTTGCATACCGCCTTACAGGCTAAATACAGTATCCCCTTCCGCCCGAGTATCGCGTTGAGCACCATTAAAGATTTTTATGAGAAATTTAACCTTGCCGGCGACGTGCGTAATACTACCTGGCTGGCCGGTAAGCAATATGAAAATAATGGCTCGCCGGTAATCATTAAATCAACCAAAAAAGGTGTTGATGCGAGTTATACAGGCGCTGATGGTTCGGCAGCGGTTGATTACCATCTGGATTTTACGCCCGAAATGCCATTGGTGCGGCCCGCTACCATGGATGTTGGTAACGATGAATTAGGTAAAGCAAGAGGTGTGCGCTCTATCAAATTTTACCCGGATCCGAATGCTAACTCAAGCACCCGTTATCAGGGTAACGATATGCCGGTGCTAAGGCTGGCCGATGTGATGATGATGAAAGCCGAAGCTATTTTGAGGGGGGCAACTGCAACCACCGTAAACGGCGAACTGCAAACGCCTGATGTATTGGTGAATAAAATACGCGCCCGTGCCAAAGCTCCGCTGGTAAGCGGCATTACGCTCGATCAATTGCTTGACGAACGTGGACGTGAATTTGCCTGGGAAGGCTGGCGCCGTAATGATTTAATACGTTTTGGTAAGTTTGAAGCTGCCTGGGGCTTTAAAACCAATACCGATGTAAATAAACGTATTTACCCGGTACCAACCAGCGAAAAGGCGCTTAACCCTAACCTGGTACAAAATCCCGGTTATTAATTAAATTAAATATTTAAATTATAGCCCTGCTGCATTGTAGCGGGGCTATTATATTTCAGGTAGTTTATGAAGATAAAATTATGCGTTGTGTTGCTTGCCTTAGCCGGTCAGGCGTTGTGCCAAACTAAAGATTATAAGGCCGAATATATAAAAGGTTACCGTGGTGGCCATATTAAAGGGCAGGAGAGTGTTGACGGCGCCCTTGAATTTGCAGCCGTTGGCGATTTTGGCCGCGGAGGCGAATATTTTCAGAAGGATATGGCAGCTAACCTGGCCAAAGCGGTAACCGGTGTAAATGCCGAATTTATTGTTGCTACAGGTGATAATATTTACCCCGACGGGGTGCAAAGTGTGCACGATCCGCTTTGGAACCTATCATTTGAGAATGTTTTCTACCAGTACCCGCTGCACCGCCCCTGGTATGCCGTGCTGGGTAATCATGATTATCATCAAAACCCGCAGGCCGAGGTGGATTATTCGCAGGTAAGCGGCCGCTGGAATATGCCTGCGCGGTATTACTCATTTAAACGCCGTGTAGGCAAAAATGCTGAGGCTTTGTTTGTATTTATTGATACCAACCCGCTGGAGCCATCATCGTATAAAAGCGCATACCGCGACGAACTGATAAAGCAGGATAGTGCCAAACAAAAGCAATGGCTTGAAACGGTTTTGGCTGATACCAGCTCAACCATCAAATGGAAGATAGTTATTGGTCATCATCCGTTATATACAGCCGGTAACCGGGCACTTAACAAGCCGGAGATGCGCTACTCACTCGAGGGTTTGTTTGAGAAGTATAATGTAAATGTATACCTATCCGGCCACGAGCATCATTTACAGTATTATCATCCGCCGCAAAAATTTACCCACCACTTTATTTCAGGCGCGGGCAGCGAAGCCAATGAAGAGCTGATACCACGCGGCCCGGTTGATTTCTTTGCACCCATTCAAGGCTTCATGATTTTTTCCCTCACTGATAAGTCATTACTCATGCAGGCTATTGACCGCAAGGGCAAGGTTTTAAAAAAGATATCTATCAGCAATTAAGATTATATAAAGTCCGGCAAGGATGAGCGTTGGTACGCGCACCATGCCGGACTTTCCTTCCAGATCAACGAGGCGATATTTCGTCTTACTGTTTTGTCCAAACCAGCTTATCCGTATCATAACCCAGTGCCCTGGCTTTTTCCAGGTAGTTTTGCTTCACCGCCTCGGGCATTGTTTTCTCGCGCGATAGCAGCCAAAGGTACTTGAGGTTATTACCTGCAATCAGCGCATATTGATAATCCGGATCGATAGCTATTATATTATAACCGGCATAAATCGGGCCGAAGAATGATACCTTTAATCTGCCCTCGGTTGGCTCGCCCGCTGGTTTGGCTTTACCTATGCTTTGTTTCCACTTGCCATCTTTGGTTTTGTAACCTTTATTATCAACGCGGATGGTTTCGTCATCAATTAACGAATAGGTGGCGGTAACCTGTTCCAAGCCCTTCTCAAACTTAAAATCCATACGTGCAATTTCGTACCAGGTACCCAGGTATTTGTTTTTATTAAAAGGCGTAACCGCCCGGGCACCTTTCGGTATTGATACGCATGACGAAAGGCTAAGCGCTATTGCGGCTGCCGCCGCACCGGCTAAGCCGAGTATAATGAAGTGTTTGTTTTTCATAGATCCGTTTAATGGTGTGATCTATATAAAACCCTTGTAACTTAAATATGTGTGATGAATGGCGAAAATCATCGTTTGTTATTGATAAAAGCTAAGTTAACCGCTTGTAGTATGCGTTAAGCTCATGGCTTTTAATAACTGCTGGGTTTTGGTGTTTTTTTATGCTCGAGCTTTTAACACGTGCAGCGTGGGGGCCTTGGGTTAGCGTTAATGCCATCGATGTTTATGATCATATACGTAACACCGTTTATTATTATATTGATCTTTGCCGTTGAACTATCCCGGGTTTTTTACCAGCATATTGATAAACTTATTAAGCGTGAGCCCCTGTACAACTATAGAGAATACCACAATTACAAACCCGGCTGTAAGTATCAACGGTTTGTAGGGTGAATCAGGTAGCGAGAGGGCAAGCGCTACCGAAATGCCACCCCGTAAACCGCCCCAGGTAAGTATTGCTACACTGCTATATTGAAGGGAAAGCGTTCGCCGTAAAAAAGCTATTGGTAGCACAATGCTGAGCGCACGTGCGGCAAGTAGTATAACAATAGCCGCTACGCCGATGAGCAAATAATCTGGCCGAACTGCTATAGATACCAGTTGCAGGCCAATTAATACAAAAAGTACCGTGTTGAGCAATTCATCAGCCAGCGACCATATGCGCTCCAGGTTTTCACTATGGCTTATAGATTCGTGCTGATTAAAGCTGTGGCTACCTATAAGCAGACCCGCGGCTACTACAGCCAACGGCGCCGAAACATGGAATATACCTGCTATCGCCGCTATGCTAAGCACCAACGTAACCGATATCATTACGATGGTTTGAAAATCCTGTATTAACCGCATCATGCGGTAGGCGGCTAAGCCCAGTATACCACCCAGCAGCAATCCGCCAAAAACTTCCTGACCAAAAAGTTTGGCTGCCTCTGTGACCGAAAAATTCTTTTCAGGGATGCTGGCCACTTCCGAAAAGCTGACGAACAGCACGATGCCGATGCCATCATTAAATAGTGACTCGCCGGAGATGATAGTTTTTAACCTTTCGGGCATTTTTGATTTGGTGAGCAATGCGGCTACAGCAACAGCATCAGTTGGTGATATCAGCGCGCCAAATACCAGGCAATAAATAAATGGTATATCCATACTGCACAAATGCAGTAGCCCATAAAACAAGCCGGCAAAAATTATGGTTGAAAGTATAACACCTATAGTGCTGATCAGCAGTACACCGCGCAGGTTTTCACGTAATTTGTTAACATCAAAATGCAGTGCGCTGGCAAAAAGTAAAAAGCCCAGCATTACATCCAGCAGCGTTTTTGAAAAATCAATGGAATTGGTAAGTTCCAGTATAAACTTGGTGAAACCGGACACAGCCGATCCGGCTACTACCGTAATGAAAGCGGCTACAATGGCTAAAACCATCACCCCGATAACGCCGGGGAGTTTTATCCAGCGGGCGTTTATAAAACTAAAAATTGTACTGATTGCTAACAGAGCGGTAATAATAATGATTAAATCCATAGCCGTTTTATTAAGGGAAAACCAGCTCACTTTAACTGCAAACCAGTATTTTATAAGCGCATTAAGCGCAGTTTTGTTTAAAGTTTTGCGGATTGCCGGAATTTAAGTGCCTCTGGCGCAGTCGCAGATAAGATGGAATAATCATACTGGAACGTTTTTTGATATTGATGCACAAACCAGCAGTTGGGCAAACACTTATTCCTAAACTCGCATCTGGGAATATTATTTGTCGAATATGGAAAATACGTTTAAAGCCGATCAGTTACCCCGCGATTCAGATAATTCAATAAGCCTCACGCTTATTAAAGCGGCATTAGATGCCAGCGTATCAGGTATTATCATAACTGATAACCAATTGCCCGACAATCCCATTATTTATTGTAACAGCTCATTTGAGAAGATGACCGGTTACGAAAAGAATGATATTATTGGACACAATTGTCGGTTTTTGCAGGCAGATGACCGGCAGCAGCCTGAACGGGAAAAATTACGGGAGGCTGTTAAAAACGGGCAAAACGTATCGGTAGAGATAAGGAATTACCGCAAGGATGGCGAACTGTTTTGGAATGAACTTTACGTATCGCCCATAAAATCGCCAGAGGGTAAGGTTACCCATTTTGTAGGCGTACAGCATAATGTTACCCGGCGCAAAAAAGCCGAAGAGGATCTGCGGCACGAAAAGCGGTTGCGCGAAGAAAAGATAGCGGAGCGTACTGATGAATTAAACGCCAGCAGGGAGTATTTGCAAAGTATAGTTCAAACAGTAAGGGAGAGTTTGCTGGTGCTTGATCCGGGCCTGAAAGTAGTCAGTGCGAATCAGCATTTTTTAAACACTTTCAAGGTAAGTCTTTCCGAAACCGAGGATAAAAGCCTTTATGATCTGGGTAACGGGCAATGGAACATACCTAAGCTTAAAGAGCTGTTAGAAAAAATATTGCCTACAAATAACCCGGTGCTCGATTTTGAAGTGGAACACAATTTTCCGCACATCGGCAAAAAGCTGATGCTGCTGAACGCGCACAGGATAGAGTTGGAAGGGGAGTATAAGGACCGCATACTTTTAGCTATAGAAGATATTACCGAACGTCGGGCAATTGAGCAACGCAAAGACGATTTCTTGTCCGTTGCCAGCCATGAACTAAAAACGCCTTTAACCACTATTAAGGGCTACATCCAGATTATGGAGCGTCTGCTGCCACCTGAGTCAAGCGAAAAGTTGAAGGATATCATCAAAAAAACAGCAAGGCATGCCGATAAGCTTAATAATTTGATACAGGAGTTGTTAGAAGTATCGCGCATTCAAACCGGCAACATCACCCTGGTTAAAGAAGAGTTTGATTTGGACGAAATGGTGACTGAAATGGTTGACAGCCTGCAGGCGGCATCATCCAACCACTGCATTCGCGTTAGCGGAAAAACCGGAATAAAATACCGCGGCGATGAATCGCAACTGAGCCAGGTGGTGAGTAACCTGCTGTCAAACGCGATAAAATATTCTCCGGATTCTACAAGTATTGATGTGCATCTGGCAGTGTTGGGCGATTATGTAAAATTTTCGGTTACTGATTACGGGCTGGGCATTAGTCCGGCCGATCAGAAAAAGATATTCGAGCGTTTCTACCGTTCGTCAGAAACGCAAAAAAGCTTTCCGGGCATGGGTATTGGGCTTTATATATGCGAGCAGATCATCAAAAACCATGGCGGCGGCCTTTGGGTTGACAGTGAGTACGGAAAAGGATCGACCTTTAATTTTACGCTCCCCCTGAATTAATTGGACTATGAAGAAAAAGATACTTATTTGTGACGATGACGAAGGCATTCTGGAAATGCTGGAAATGGTGCTCGAAGCGGAGGAATACGAAGTAACCACTGAGCAAAATAGTTTAAAGGTGTTTGACAGGATGGCGAAGGTACAACCCGATATACTGATACTTGATCTGTGGATGCCCGTGCTTTCAGGCGATCAGATCATCTCGAAAGTACGTTCAACATCTGCGTATGCACATTTGCCTGTGCTTATAATATCAGCCAGCCGCGATGGCGCTGAGATTGCCAAAAATGCCGGTGCGAGCGCTTACCTGGCCAAACCTTTTGATATTGGCGATTTTATGGACGCAGTAGATAAACTGAATACGCAATCAGCTGCTTAGTTAAGTTTAATTAGATATAAGGCAATAGTAATAATATCACCAGCATGGGCAGCAGCATAACGAACAGGCCTGTCTTTAAAAACTGTGCGGCACTTATGGTAACGCCCTCGCGGCGCAAAGCCTGCAACCACAGTATGGTTGCAAGCGAACCTGTAACCGAAAGGTTGGGGCCAAGGTCAATGCCAATCAGCATAGCTTTTCTTACTAAATCAGGTATCACAGCGGTTTGTGCAATCTCGCCAGCTATTAATCCGGCAGGTAAATTATTCATCAGGTTGCAGGCTATGCCAATTATTCCGCCGGTAGCTATTGCCGCGTTGTTAACGTTTTGCTTCGCGGCGGTTGCAAGTACGGTAGCCAGGTGAAGCGTAATGCCGGTTTGTGTTAGCCCTTCAACTATTATGAACAATCCGGCCACCAGTATTAACACGCTCCATGATACGTGGCCAAAAGCTTTCAGGATTGATTTTTTATCGATGATGCTGATGATTACTGTACATAGAAAACCTGTAATAAAAGTAGGCCAGCCAAGCGGAACAGAATAGGCTGAGCAGATAAGCAACACAAATACTGTAAATATGATGCCGTAAAGCGCCAGTCTGCCGGTTGTGCTCAAGGCAACTACCGGGCTATCGGTGCTAAATCTTTCTGATAAAGCTTTCCGTTGCGAGAGCTTCAGGATAAAATAAGTGAGGGCGATAACGATAACTGAAGGCAGCAGGAATTGCGCGAACCAACTGCCCAATGACGGTAACCGGGTTTGATATATCACCAGGTTTGCCGGGTTTGATATGGGTAAAACAAACGATGCGGCGTTGGCAATAAAAGCGCAGATCAACAAGTATGGCAAATTATTTTTTACGTCTGATGCCCGGGTGGCGGCTATTACGGCAGGGGTTAACACTACCGCGGTTGCATCATTTGACAGGAGCGCCGTTACGACGACACCCGACAGAAAGATCAAAAGAAACAGCCGGTTTGCCGAACCTCGCGATGCTTTTACAGCATGGGCTGCTATCCAGTCGAATAACTTCTCCTCGCGGGCGGCTTCTGAGAGTAGCATCATTCCCGCTAAAAACAGGTAAACACCTGTCCCCTTTTCAACCCCGGCAATAGCTGCTTTGACCGGTATAAGCCCGAAGATTAGGAGCAGGGAAGCGCCGCTTGTTGCCCAAACAGCTTCAGGTAATTTAAACGGCCTGATGATGACACCGGCTATGGCTAACAGCGAAATAAACCAGATAAGGTAATTGTTCATGCTTTAATAACAGGTAATGATCAGCCCGCGTATCTGTCTAAAAAAAATCAGGGCCTCTAACGAAGCCCTGAAACTCATAATCATTATTTCTAATGAGTGCGGAACGGCTAAATCTGGCATCGGACGTATCTAAAAATACATAAACTGATTTGTATCGAAAATGTTGCAGGCGAAGTGGTTATTTCTGGTCAAAATTTAAGCTTTGCGGCGTAGTGCCGGGCTTGGCATAAGTAAGCCGCTCTAAAAGCCGGGGCAACAAGTAACTGTCCAGCCCGGAGCCTGCAACGGTTTGGGCGCTGATATGATCAATGCTGCCATCCGGCTGAATTACGTGGTCATCAACTATAATACGTGTTATTTTACCGATTACGATAGTTGTTCCGTTCAGCGGTACATCCATAATTTCGGCAAGTTCCAGGCCGATCTTTATGGTTGATTCGGCTACGAAAGGCGGTTTAAAGCCATCCTGATAATAAGCGGTGAAGCCACATTCCTCAAATTCAGAAACACCGGAAGGGTAACTTGCGCTGGTTTGGTGCGCGTTACGGTAGGTGTCGGTTTGTACGTTGCTGAGCGTATACTTGCCAACGTTGCGGATGTTATTCAAACTATCGTTATGTGGCCAAACCGGGCGGATAACCATACCCAAAAGCGGCGGGTTAGAGCCAAGATGAAAAACCGAACTTACAATGCATAAATTTGGTTTGCCCTCGCTGCTGATGGTACCTAAAAGGTTCAGCGGTTTATAGCCGCTTACGCTGTTCATCAGCGCGGTGCGGTAAGGCTTATCCATATCCGCTATTTGTTGGGCGTTAATTACCTTCATGTTTTAATATCTGTATCGCATCCCGGTGTTTCATTTACCTCGCGGATGAAATGGCTGAACAAATCTGCGCCCGGCAATGTTTGTTTACTATGTTTTGATGTGTGTTAACTTTGTCAGCTAATCTTAATCAGCAAACCCATATCATGGATGATATAACAATTACCAGGGCAAACCCTAATGATGTATATACCTTGCAGCAAATAGGCCGGCAAACGTTTGCCGAGACTTTTACAAATAGTAATAGCAAAAAAACCATTGCCTTATACCTTGATGAGAGCTTTGCAGTAGATAAACTTACCCGCGAAATAAGCAATGAAGATTCACAATTTTATTTTGCTTCGCATAAAAGCGAGGTAATAGGTTACTTAAAGCTCAATACCGGAAACGCCCAAACAGAGCCTGAAGATATTTCCGCGCTTGAGATAGAACGTATTTATGTACTCGCGGCTTATCATGGCAAAAAGGTAGGGCAATTGTTGTATAACAAAGCCATGCAGGTTGCCGATGAACTGAAATGCAATTATGTATGGCTCGGCGTTTGGGAGAAAAATTCGCGGGCCATCCACTTTTACGAGAAAAACGGCTTTGTGCCTTTTAATAAGCATATATTCAGATTAGGCGGCGAGGAGCAGACCGATATCATGATGAAAAAGGCACTGAAAGCCAATATTAACCTGCAGCCCTTGCTCGAGAAAGAAAAGATTATACTCTACCCTTTAAAGCAGGATGATTTCGGATTGCTTTATGACGTAGCTGCTGATCCGGCTATATGGGCGCAGCACCCTAATAAGGACAGGTGGAAGGAAGATGTTTTCCGCAACTTTTTCGAAGGCGCATTGCAAAGCGGCGGTGCTTTTCGTGTAGTTGATAAAGCCACGGGCAATACCATTGGCAGCACCCGCTTTTACGATTATAATGAGTATGACAATAGCATATTTATAGGCTATACCTTTTACGCTACCGCATACTGGGGCAAAGGCATTAACGGGCAGGTAAAGACCTTAATGCTGGATTATGCTTTTCAATTTGCAGAAAGCGTGTTTTTCCACATAGGCGCACAGAACATCCGTTCGCAAATAGCCATTGGCCGCCTCGGCGCCGTTAAAACCGGTGAGCAGGAAGTATGTTACTTTGGTGAGGCGCCTAAGCAAAACTTTGTTTACCGTATAACCGGGGCAGAGTGGCTGGCCAAAAAAGATAAAGCTTAAAGCCGCAGGATATTGAACTTATACCGATGAAGATGATCAGACTTGCTACCGTATGCTTACTGCTTTTAAGTGCTGTTGCCTGCAAACAAAAGGCAGGTAATAACACCGGCATTAACGCTACAGATACGGTTAAAAAAGCAATAATAAAGCCGGATTCGTCACCTAAAGAAAATACAACCCGACAGAAAAAAGATGTCAACGCAAAGTTTTTGACATACAATGATGATGGAGATTACTATTTACTTTTAGCGCAGCATGGCGACAGTACAATATCATTTATAAATGATGATGCAGACCGCAGCCTAAACCGCGGCGACTCCATTAAGATTTTTTGGAAAGATGATACCATCACCATGGCCGGGGATGATGAAATGCCTGTTAGCGCAAAACGGATCACCTCGATCCGGAAAATTGCCGACGGGCCGGTAACCCTATTCAAAAAAAGCTATGGCAGGCAGATGAAATATACCTGGGCGCCTGAAGAAAACTTTTCAGATTATTATCTCGACAAAATTTATAAGCTGGTAGAGTACTATTTGGCTACCACTAAAACAGAGCTGCTGCTTCGCTCCATAAAAGCGAAGGAAGCCATAAATTATTCCCTCGAATCGCAGGAACGCGACGGCCGGCGGTATACCATGATCGGCATAGCTGTACCCGGCACGCACGGCAGCAACATCGTACAATGGCTGTATGTTGATGACGAGACGAGTCAGCTATTTGAATACGATCTGGGCAATGATAAATTGATGCCGGTGAGATAGCGGTTCAAACACCCCCGCTATTTTTTAGGAAATGCCGGGTTCGCCATTACTTCCTTTATTTGTGATGTATGCCTTTTGCTATGCGCGGCTATCAGTAAAATCAGCTGCTGCGCATCGTAAGTGCCTAAAGGCAATGTTGATACGTGGTTGCGCAAATTATCTTCCGAAGCGCTTTGCATAAAGGCGATCAGTTTTTCACGGTTCTCTTTAAACGCAGCGATCGCTTCGGGCACTGTTTTATAAGGCGAGTTGGCCGGCTCAAGCGCGGCGAATGTTTTTGCTTTGTGAGAACGGTCTTCAACGGCTTTAACCAGGGCCGAGTCAGTCGATTTTATATTTGCCCTTAGTGCCGGGTTAGCAGGTGCTTTCAAGGCGCCATCCACCATTGCCCAAAGCTCTTTTTCAGACGCGGCAATATGTTTTATACACTCCTCAATGCTCCATGCGCTGTCGGGCTTAAAGCTTAGTTGCGCCTTACTTAACCCTTTTACGGAATTTAGTACATCCGTTTCAGTTTGTTTGAGATAATTAATCGCGAAAGTTTTGTTTTTTGATGCATTTGGTTGCGCCAGGCATGCAAATGTGCATAACCACAGGAGCGACAGGAAGGTGATGGTGCTTTTCATATACCAAACATACATCATATCAACCGCCGGCGTGCGGTGTTAACAGGACGAGTTAAAGGGTAAATCGCGACAGGCGCGGCAGCGTCAGCAACCTCGGGTCAGTTAAGTGATTGCCGGTAAACAAGCGGCGTTTTATTTGTTTTGCGCCTGAAGAGTTTATTGAATGATTGCGGATAATCAAACCCCAGCATATAAGCTATCTCGGCAACGGTGAGGTTGCTGCTTATAAGCAAAGTTTTTGCCTTTTCAAGCAAATGATCCTGGATATATTGTTGCGCGCTGCGGCCCGAAACGCTTCGGAGCAGGTCGCTTAAGTACTTAGGGGATCGGTTAAGCCGTTCGGCCAGGTAGGCAACGGTAGGTACGCCCTGCGCAACAAGCAGGTTATCATCATTAAAATAGACATTTAACAGGTTCTCTACTTCGCTAACCAAATTGTGATGTGCTGTTTTGCGTGTTTGAAATTGCCGCAGGTAAAAGCGCTGGCTGTAATGCAGCAGCAGTTCCAGTTGCGAAATGAGCACCTCTTGCGTCAGTCCGTCAATAGATGTCTGCAGTTCCTGCCGGATGTTATCGGCTATGCCGTTCATCAGGGTTTCTTCTTTCTCTGAGAGGAAAAGCGCCTCATTAATAGCATAGGAGAAAAAATTGTAACCTTCGATTTTTCGCGCCAGCGGATGTCCCTTCAAAAAATCTGGATGAAAGACCACGCACCAGCCTTCCAGCCGGTGATTTTCGGGTACTGACGCCACTATTTGCCCGGGTGAAAAGAAGGACATCAGCCCTTCATCATAGTCATAATAGCCCTGGCCGTATTTTACCTTACCCTGCACCTTCTTTTTAAGTGAAATGCAATAAACGTTAAGCATTAACGTGCGGTAACGCTTATCAGGGTTATGCTTTACATCTTCCATGCGGAAAACATCAATCAACGGATGTTCAGGCCCCGGCAACGAAAGCACACGGCGATGATCGGTAATGGAATTAACCTCGTATGCTTTATAATGATCCATGAATGGTAAATTTAGTTAATAAACCGCAGGATATGCATAAACATATCCCGCTGTAAAATAATTATCGGTCAATGCCCGCCATTGAGTTGGCATCGTAACGGTCGCCGGTGCTGGTGCCTAATGGTACAATTGATTCCAGTCGGTCAATCTCCCGGGCGCTTAAGACAATATCAGCCGCGGCAATATTTTGTTCGACGTATTTAACACGTTTAGTACCCGGTATAGGCACGTGCCCCTTTGCTAACACCCAGGCAATGGCCAGTTGTGAAGGGGTAACGTTCTTTTCGGCAGCTATGTCGTTAATGGCATTTACCAGCTCCAGGTTTTTATAGAACTGGTCTCCCTGGAAACGCGGAATGTTTCTCCGGAAATCATCTGCCGCGAAATCATCCGGGCTTTTCAGGTCGCCGGTCAGGAAACCCCTGCCCAGCGGAGAGTAGGCGATCAGGCTGATGCCAAGTTCTGCTAACGTATCGGTTATGCCGGCCGCTTCCACGTCGCGTTCAAATAACGAATATTCTGTTTGTACAGCGGTTAACGGATGTACCGCGTGTGCCTTGCGTATAGTGGCTGATGACACTTCGGAAAGGCCAATATACTTTATTTTCCCTTCTTTTACCAGTTCGGCCATGGCTTCAACCGTTTCCTCTATCGGGGTGTTGGGGTCAATCCTGTGCAGGTAATACAGGTCGATATGGTCCGTATTCAAATTTTTAAGCGAGCGTTCGGCTGCTTTTTTAACGTAAGCTTTTGATCCGTTGTAATTCCAGGTAAGTTGCTCGTTATCATCAACCTCGTACCCGAACTTGGTGGCGATTATATATTTATCACGCTGGCCGCTGATGGCTTTGGCGATCAGTCTTTCATTCAATAAGGGCCCGTATAAATCGGCCGTGTCTAAAAAGTTACCGCCCAATTCAAGCGAACGATGTATAGTCGAGATGGCTTCAGCTTCGTTGGCTTTCCCATAAATGTCCCAGCCGTTCAAAGAGGTCATGCCCATACAGCCCAGGCCTATTTGCGGCACCGTTAACCCCTGGCTACCTAAATTAACTGTTTTCATAATTCGTATCTGTTTATGGTACAAAGTTCTGCCATCTTTCATGCATCAATGTGTCCATAAAGCGGATTGTAGTATCCAATCTGGCGGAAAGAATAACTTTTCGATCGCTGTCCATTTCATTACATAATTTGTCCAAAATGAGTATGATAGTGGCCATCAGTTTGTATTTATAATATCTTTACCTAATGTTCAAAAGCTACTTTTTTAAATGGTACTTTATCCTTACCGGAGTATTGACCAGTGCTACCATGCTGGCGTTGCTGCTTCGTAACGAGCGATTGTACGATGTACGGTGGTGGGAATATCTGCTATATGTATGCCAGCTTGGCTTAACGCTTTTGGTTTGCTGGCTTATACAAGGTTATTTTTTGTTGAATGAGCATAAATGGATTAATGCACGGTTTAAGCATGTGGTTGGTATTTTTTTAGCTTCTTTACTTACTGCTATTTTCGCTTACATCTATTACCTGATTTTTCCTTTAAGTAAGCTTAATGATACACAAGTTGGGTATAATTCCGCGTCTGATTTCGCTATCCATTACATCGGGGCTTTTTTGGCCAGCCTGATATCGTACGTGGTATTTTATAGCGTATACACCAACAGCGCGCTGCAAAACACACGTCTGCAAAACGAGATATTGGAGCAGGCTCATCTGCGGGCGCAGCTACTGTCGTTGCAACAGCAGATCAGCCCGCACTTTCTGTTCAACTCGTTAAGTACCTTAAAAACTTTAACGAGTGAAAAACCGACCAAGGACTATATTATACAGCTATCAGCCGTTTACCGTTATGTGCTGAATTATAACCGGCATTATTTAACCCCGCTGAAAGAGGAGTTGGGTTTTATCCGCTCGTACCTTTATATCATGACGACGCGGTACGAGGAGTCGTTACAGGTGAGTATAAACGTTCCGGATGAGTTTTTAGAACTAATGATACCCCCGCTATCTGTACAATTGCTGATCGAGAATGCCATCAAGCATAATTCCGTTTCGGCAGAGCGGCCCCTGCAAATTAATATTCAGGTAAACGATACTCCCGCGCTGGTTATCACCAATAACCTGCAGCTTAAAAAAGTACCTGAAGAGGGCACCGGTACAGGCATCAATAATATACGCGAACGCTACAAACTGCTGATGCAAAAAACCGTTGAGGTTGATAATAACAAAGAGCGATTTAGCGTAACCTTACCGCTGCTGAGATCATGAAAGTAATTATTATTGAAGATGAGATAAAAACAGCCCGTGAGCTGGAACGCATGTTGCAAAATCTGGATGATGCCATACAGATAGGGGCTACACTTACTTCGGTTGCGGCGGCTATTGCCTGGTTAAAAGGGAACCCTGCGCCTGAGCTTATTTTTTCTGACATTCAATTAGGTGATGGTTTAAGCTTCGAGATATTTCGGGAGGTAAAAACCGAGGCGCCTGTAATTTTTTGTACCGCTTTTGATGAATATGCCATCCGAGCTTTCGAGTCAAACAGTATTGACTACCTGTTAAAGCCGGTTGAAGAGGAAACACTGGCCCGCAGCCTCGAAAAATATGCCCGTTTTAAAGAACACCTGATCGCAAGCGCCACTTACACGCAAAACCTGAACCGGGTGCTTAATCAAATGGACCCAGCGTACAAGCAGAACTTGTTAGTACACTACCGCGATCAGATCATCCCCGTAAAAGTTTCGGATATCCATTTTATTTATGCTTCAGGCAGATCGGTACAGATTTATGTTGGTAATGATAAAAGCTACCCCGTGCAATACACCATTGAGCAGCTTGAACTGATGCTTAACCCGGCGCAATTTTTCAGGGCTAACCGGCAATTTATCATCAATCGGAATACGGTACAAAATATTGAGCATTATTTTAACCGGAAGCTTTATGTTGTACCGGAGATTGCACCACCGGAAAAGATCATCATAGGCAAGGTAAAGGCACAATCTTTCCTCAAATGGATTGAGCAATAGCGCGTTGTTGGCGTCCTGCGTTAAAAAAAGAACAAAACTGATTGCGCCCGGCATTGTAGTAGTTCATGGTGTCCATTTCATTTACGTTTTTGTCCATTTCATTCGCCCGTAAGCCGTTCTGTAAAAAAAGGCGATAGTTTTGCAGCAAAATGTTCAGGAATGCCCGCAACAGGCAGGCACTTGTAATTGATGCAGCATGACGAAAAAAAATATTTTACTCGCTTTAATCTGCTTCTTACCGCTTCAATTGCTCGCGCAGCAATTATGGAGTTTAAAAGAATGCCTTGATTATGGTTTAAAAAACAACCGGAGTAATACCGTTTACGAAAATGAAAAGCGGGCCGCCGATGCGCAGGCTAAAGAAGCTTTGGCAGATTACCTCCCCAAGGTAAGTGTTACCGGCACCCTGGATGATAACCTGAAGGTGCAGCAATCCATCATCCCGGCAGGTATATTTGGCCCGGAGCCGCTGCGTGTAGCTTTTACGCAAAAGTATAACACAAACGGGGTAGCACAGCTCGATCAGACCATTTACGATCAGTCGCTGCTTACCGGTTTAAAGGCTAATAAATTTAACCGGCAGCAAGCCGAACTAAACCTGCAGCAAAACCAGGAACTGATCATTTACAACATCAGCAATGCCTACTACCAGATATTTGTGTACCGCGAGCAGTTGCGTTTGCTGCGGGAGAATTTGCAAACGTACCGTAAACAGATGGATATTACCGGCTTGCAAGTGCAAAAAGGCGTCACCCTGAAAAAGGACCTCGACAAGGTAACGGTTAATTATAATAATGCCGTTTCGCAAATAAGGGTTGCCGAGAGCAGCCTTACCTTATCTGAAAATCAGCTGAAGTACAACATGGGATATCCTATTAACGGGCAGCTTTTAATTGATTCTACTAACCGCGCGGATATTACTGTTCCGGCAGATCTGAATACCAACAATCAGCAGTTCGCTGCTACCAACCGTACTGATTACCGCCTCTCAGAAATCAATGCCAAGTTACTGGATATCGATCAGCAGCGCATAAAGGCCGGCGCATTGCCTAAGCTAACCGGTTATGCCCGCTATGGCGCAGTGGGTTTCGGTAGCTCGCTCGGCCCGGCTTTAACTGATTTGAACCCTTATTCGGCTATCGGTATAAAACTCACTATACCGCTGTTTGATTTTTTTAAACGCAACGCGCAGGTGTCGCAGGCAAAATATAAAAGCCTTAACGCTGCCGAAAACCTGAAATTGGATGAAGGCAAATATCAGTTAGAATATGAAAATGCACGCACCAAGCTAATTAAAGCCCAAAGTAACCTGGAAAGCGATAAACGTAACATTGAACTGGCGCAATCGGTGTTTCGTACCACCGACCTGCAATTTCAAAAAGGCGTTACCGACCTCACTGATTGGCTGAACGCGCAGAACTCCATAAAAGAAGCACAAAACAACTACCTCAATTCGCTATACAGCTTTTACCAGGCACGCCTGGATATGGAGAAAGCAGGCGGCACTTTAAAAACCTTTTACAACGGATTATAACCTATATGAAACGTAAATACATCATCGGCCTTATTGTACTTGTTTTGTTAGCGCTGATCGTTTTCAGGCTTGCATCAAACAAAAAGGCACTTAACGAAAAAAATAAACCTGTACAGGATAGCGTAGTGCGCATACCGGTTAAAGTAGCGCAGGCTAAGGAACTATTACAGGCAATAAACCTGGTTAAAACGGGCTCGCTGGCACCTTTTAAGGAAGCGCAGGTACTATCAACCACCAATGGCACTATACAGCAGTTGCGTTTTAACCTGGGCGACCATGTTACCGAAGGGCAGGTGTTGGCGGTGATGGATACCCGTATTGCACAGCTTGACCTGCAAAAAGCGCAAAGCAACGCGGCCAAACTGCGCCGCGACCTGGAAACCTATACCGAACTGTTACAGGGGCAGGCCGCGACCCAGGAAAAGGTGAACGAAATCAATCAGAATTACCTGGACGCGGTGAACCAGGTAAACCAGATAAAAAAGCAAATTGCCGATGCGGCCGTAAAGGCACCCACCAGCGGTACCATTTCTGAAAAACTGGTAGAACAAGGGGTGTACGCTAACACCGGTACGCAGATCGCAACAATCGTTAATCTGTCGCAGGCTAAGGTGCAGATAAATCTTACCGAGGCAGAGGTATACCAGGTAAAGCAGGGCCAAGCGGTTAAGATCAGTACTGACGTTAATCCGGACAATGTATTCATGGGCAAAATCACTTTTATAAGTCCGCAGGCGGATGAAACGCACAACTACCGTGTTGAGGTTACCGCTACAAATAATGAAAACAACCCGCTACGCTCCGGAACATTTGTTACTGCTGATTTTTCAAGAAAAACAACGCAAAACGTACTGTTTATTCCGAGGGATGCCATTACACAAAGCGTAAAGGACGCCTCGGTATATGTAGTTGAAAACAATGTAGCGCATTTGAAACCAGTACGAACCGGTATTGAACAAAATGGTATGATACAGATCATCAGCGGCATCAAGGCCGGTGAAACCGTTGTTACATCCGGACAGATAAATTTAAAAGACGGCTCTCCGGTATCTATCTCAAAATAATACAGTAACCATGTCAATAACAGAAATAGCCGTTAAACGGCCCCTGCTAATCATTGTAATATTTACGGTGCTGTTTATTTTCGGTGCGCGGTCATACTTCAGCCTTAACTATAACCTGCTGCCCAAAATAGAGGTGCCAACGGTATCCGTGAGCACGATCTATCCCGGAGCCGCGGCTGCCGAGGTGGAAACATCGGTAACAAAAAAACTGGAAGACGCCTTTTCATCGGTAGAAGGCCTGGATAAAATTAATTCTACTTCTCAGGAAGGATTTTCGAGCGTGGTTATACAACTAAAGGCAGGTACGGATATAGATGAGGCCGAGCGGAATATACAGCGCAAGGCCGATCAGATACAGAACGAACTGCCTGACAATATTGACAAGCCGATTGTAAACAAAATAAACCTGGAAGATGCCCCCGTTATAAAGGCCGGGGTTACATCTAAGCAATCACCCAAAGAATTGTATGATTTTGTTGACAAGCAACTATTGCCATTGCTGCAAAACGTAGCCGGGGTTGGCCAGGTTAATATCATCGGCGGAGATGAGCGCGAGATACAGGTTAACATCGATCAGGATAAAATGAAGGCCTATGGCCTGGGAATAGCGCAATTAACCAATGCCATTAACAATGCCAACCAGTCGTTTCCTGCGGGCAGTATTGAAACGCAGAACGAACAGCAATCCATTCGTTTTGATGCCAATGTTACTACAACTGAGCAAATACGTAACCTTATTGTTCAGCAACGGCCTGGTGGCGGTAGTGTTTATGTAAGGGATGTTGCCGAGGTGGTAGATGCTACTTCAAAAACAACTGCTATAAACCATATTAATGGCATACCTTCTATTGGTGTACAGATAATCAAGCAAACCGATGCCAACGCCGTAGATGTGAGCGAACTGGTAAAAAAGGAGTTTGCGCAGATTGAGACGCAGTACAAAAACGCGGGATTAAAGTTCACCGTATCGTCAGATCAAAGTGTTTACACCCTTAAATCTGCCGACGCGGTAATGGAAGACCTGGGCCTTGCCGTTGTAATTGTAGGCATTGTAATGCTTGCATTTCTGCACAGTTTCCGCAGTTCCATGTTTGTGCTGGTGGCATTGCCATCGTCCATCATCCCCACCTTTATTGCCATGTACGCCCTGGGCTTTTCGCTTAACCTGATGACGCTGATGGCTATGTCGCTGGTGGTAGGTATTTTAGTTGATGATTCCATTGTGGTGCTCGAAAACATCTACCGTCACCTCGAAATGGGTTCGGATAAAGAAAAAGCCGCGCTTGAGGGACGCTCCGAAATTGGCTTTACCGCTCTGGCCATTACCCTGGTTGACGTTGTAGTGTTCCTGCCCATCTCTTTTGCCGGTGGTATCATCGGTTCGTTGCTGCAGGAGTTCTCGCTGGTGGTAGTTTTTTCAACGCTGATGAGCTTATTCGTGTCATTCACGGTAACACCGATGCTTGCTTCTAAATTTGGTAAAATTGAGGAGCTCAATAAGAACACGCTATGGGGGCGGTTGAATTTAGGTTTCGAACATTTTATTGATGTATTGAAAGAGGACTATGCCAAACTGCTAAAAGTTGTTCTGGTTAAAAAGCGCTGGTTATTGTCGGGAGTGATGGTGTTGATTATCGGATCCATAGCCTTAGTGCCCACTGGTTTTATCGGCGCAGCGTTCATTCCATCTGCCGATCAGGGCGAGCTGCTCATTAACCTTGAACTTGCGCCCTCAGCATCTATCTACCAAACCAATATGGTTACCCAGGAAGCTGAAAAGATGATTATGAAGCAGCCGGAAGTTACCCGGGTTTTCTCAAGCATTGGTTTTGTGAGCGGTAGTGTGGCCGGTACATCAAACAACAGCAACCTGGCCGAAATTACCGTGACCATGGTTGATAAAAAGGAGCGTAAAGTTACTGCCGAGGAGTTTGGCGGTATTTTACAAAAAAAATTAAGTGCGGTTATCCCGGGTGTAAAAGTAACGTCGGCGCCAACATCCATTACCGGCGGGCCTAACCAGGCGCCTATCCAGATTGCTGTAAAAGGTGTTGACCTTAAAAAGGTAAGGCAGGTGGCCGAAGATTATAAAAAAATTGTAGCTACTGTGCCGGGCACCCGCTTTGTTGAGCTTTCTGTTAAAGACCAGAAACCCCAGGTAGAGGTAAATCTGAACCGGGATAAGATGACCTTGTTAGGTATTGATGCCAGCCAGGTAGGCGCGGCTTTGCAAAACGCCTTTTCAGGTAATGATAACGGTAAGTTTAAGGAGAATGGCAATGAGTACGATATTCTGATTAGTTTAGATAAATATGACCGGTCGGACATTAATAATGTGCGCAACCTGGCTTTTACCAATGCTAACGGACAAACATTTGTTTTAAGCCAGTTTGCCGATGTTAAAGAAGGCCTGGGCGAAAGCGCGCTTCAGCGTATTGACAGGTTGGGCTCAATCACCGTAAATTCTTACGTGGCCGGCAGGCCATCGGGCTCGGTTACTGATGACATAAAGAAGAAACTAACGCAGGTAAAACTGCCGGAGGGCGTATCGGTAGAGTTTTTAGGTGATGCCAAGAACCAGGCCGATGCTTTTGGAAGCTTGTTTTTTGCCCTGGGCGTTGCTATTGTACTGGTTTATCTCATCATGGTGGCTTTGTATGAAAATGCCGTTTATCCCTTTGTGGTACTGTTCTCTATACCGGTTGCATTGGTAGGGGCATTGCTGGCGCTGGCGCTTACTATGCAAACGCTTAATATTTTCTCATTAATAGGGGTAATTATGCTGTTGGGTTTGGTTGCTAAAAACGCAATTCTGATAGTAGATTTTACCAACCAGCTTAAAGCCGAAGGCCGCCCGGTTAAAGAGGCCCTGGTTGAGGCAGGTAAAGAAAGGTTACGGCCGATATTAATGACCACCCTGGCCATGATATTGGGTATGCTGCCCATAGCCATAGCCAGCGGATCGGGCGCCGAAATAAAAAACGGCATGGCCTGGGTTATCATCGGCGGCCTTACCAGCTCCATGGTACTCACGCTTTTTGTTGTACCGGCTATGTACCTTATTATCGAGAATCTTTTGCTCCGGTTTAAAAAGAAGAAACCCGATAACGGGCAATTACTTTTAGAAGCCCATTAATTAACAATTTAATATTAACAGCTGACGCATGTGCCTGCGGAAAAAAATAACCGTAGGCCTGCACATGGCTACGCTTTGACCTTTTTTGCCACAACTCACAATGGAAATTCAACGCTTTCTGCTCATCATTTTTGCCTGTCTCATTTTTAAACCGTCACTTGCGCAATCGCCTGAAGAGGCGGTGATGAAACGAAAGATCGACTCGATAAAACTCGCGGCTTTGGCAGACTATGCCACCAAATATCCAATGCTAAGGCAGGGAGCATTCGCGGTTGATATGATAGGCAGCCGGCGCGTAAAGGGCGAACTTAATGGCAGTGATCTGTTTGAAGGAAAGACAAGTGTTACCAGGATACGCTCGAATTTCACTATCCCGCTAGTACAGTTTGGTAAAAACGTAGTTACCGGAACCATTAGCTACCAGCAAATTCATTTTGCAACAAGTGAGGTTAAAAGCTATCAACCTGCTTTTGCCGCTGTTGATCAAAGCCTGAACAAACAGACCGTTGGTTTTACTGTATCGTTTACCCGGCTGGATAGTTTGTTTAATCGTCCGATCAGCTATTCAGGTAGTTTGTCTGGATTGACAAATGAGTTCTCGTCAATTAAAAGGCTTAATTATATCGGTAACGTCATTTACTCGCTTAGCAGAACGCCTACCTCATCATGGGCGGTTGGCCTTGCCGTAGTTGTCGATCCTTCATCGGTTGCGCCGGTTGTGCCTTTTGTAAGTTACTGGCATCATTACAAAAACAGCAACCTCGATTTGTTTATTGATATGCCGAGCCGTATCGCGCTCAGAAAACAACTGTCCAGCAAAAGCTGGGCATCCGTAGGCAGCGAACTTGGTGGTAACCTTTATTTTTTTGACATCAAGCAGGCATCGCTGCCGGAAAATTCCGTTTACTCTACTATTGATTTGCGAACCGGCCTTACATTGGAGTACATGCTGACAAAAAAGATTGTTGTTGGTGTCAGCGGCGGAATGTATACCCTGGCCCGCTCCACCATGTTTGAACATAACGCCAAAACTAGCGATTACTTTTTCAAAACTAATGGCGGAACGGTTCCTTATTTAACCGTAAGTATGTCGCTTTTGCCTTTCATTAAAAGCTGGAAATAAGTATATGTGAGTAGAATGAATTTAGCTTGAGTTTCAAACTGTGTACAGGACTTTGTTCATAGTTGATTACTTTTGCGCTAAGTAATCGCTATATATAACAAGCTAATTTGATGTCTTCATTTGATATTTAAATCAAATTAGGCAATTAACTACTAAAGCGCCTTAAAATGGATAAATTTGTCACCTCCTCCGGGATTTTAAATAAAAGGTATGGCGTGGTCAGATAAATTTAAACTTAAAAAAGGATTGGTACAAGCTTTAAACGAAGCGGGTTTTACAGCTCCTAAAAAAATTCAGCAGAAAACACTGGCACGTATCAACGGCGGCCAGGATGTGATAGCTGTTGGCCCTGAAGGTTGCGGCAAAACCACTACCTATATATTAGCCGCGCTTAGCAAATTTAACTATACGCCGGATGGCGTGCCGAAGGTTTTGATATTAGTACCTGATAAAGAGAAAGTAGAAGAGGTTATTGCGAAGATCGGCCAGCTCAACAAAAACAAAACGCTTTCGATAGTGCCGCTGTATGTTACCCCCGGTACCGAAGCCCAGATGGACGCCTTGGCAGATGGTGCCGATATAGTAGTTGCCACGCCCGACAGGGCACGTGCTATTTACCTTAAGCTTGGCCTTGATGTAAATAAAATTGAGTTGCTGGTTATTGATGATGCTGAACTGATTGTTAAGCAAGGTTTGCAGTTACCGGTTACTGAACTGGCCGATAGCATTCCTAAATGCCAGCACCTTGTTTTTACTGAGGTGTTGCATGAGCGTTTAAACAAAATGATAGCACCTTTTATGAAGCAACCGGCCATTGTAGAGGTAGAAGAAATAGGCGAGCCGCAGTTTAATACACACCCGCAGATGCTATACCTGCTGCCTAATTTTGGCACCAAGGTAAATTTGCTAAACCTGTTTATTCAGGATGAAGAGCTGTTTACTAAAGTAGTGCTTTTTGTAAACACGCGCCTAACGGCTGAGAAATTATACAAAGGCCTACATGATAAAAAAAGTACGGTTGCTTTATTAAACCCATGGTTACCGGGTGTGGATGGCTTTACATCGTTGCCTGAGTTTAAAAATGCCCAGACTCGTGTACTGATCGTGGTCAATGACGCAGAACAGGAATCAGATCTGCGTGATATTCCATTCCTTATTCATTTTGAATTACCGGTTGAAAAGGAAACTTACATTCGCCGGATGATTAGTGACGCACCGGATGTTGAAAATGAAACCATGGCCATAACGTTCGCCACAGACCTTGAACTATCCGCGGTAAAAAAAATTGAGCAAGCTACCGGCCAGAAAATTCTGTCCGGAGAATTGCCGGAAGATCTGATTATTGAAACGGAACGCAGAATTACCGGTTCTGCTGAAAGAAAGGACGCCTTGGCAAAGGCGGATGATAATGCGCCCGGAGCCGCTTTTCACGAGAAGAAGGCAAGTAATGCTAAAACCTATAATTACAGGGCAGGCTTAAAAGCCAAAATGAATAAAAAGAAGAACCATTAGCAGGCTATGCTATTTAGTATCAAACGAGGTGGAGACGTAAAGGTCTTCCACCTTTTTTCTTGCCCAGTCGGTTTTACGGAGAAACTTGAGGCTTGAGTTGATGCTCGGGTTATCGTTAAAGCAATTTATGCGAATGCGGGCTCCCAGTTGAGGCCAGCCATAATGCGCCACCAGTTCGTTTAAAATACTTTCTAAGGTTTTACCATGAAGGGGATTATTTGCTTGTTGTTGCTTCACTTTTTATTATTTGAGCGCGTATCACCCGGTTTTTCCCATGTAAACGTTTACTTACATTCTATCGGGTGTCAGGGTGTAAAGTTCAAATAATTTTCCATACAATCGTAAGCTTTAATCAATACAGCAATATGGTCAAATTAAAACCAACCTGAACAATGCTGAAAAATGTCGATCAGTCATCAAATACGGATGAACTTTTTGTTGTAAGGATTTAAGTTTAACAAAGTTACTCAGCAAATCAAGTTGAGGCCGCCGTTAAAAACGTTAAACACCGATAATGTGGGTATCAGTAATTGAGCGATTAAATATATTTGCTATATTTTTGGTTTATGGATAGGAAAGAGATGTTATTGAGGCTGGTTTCAAACTTTTGTGATTATGAAGAGCAAAATACTTCAGGAGCCGAGCTTTCTTTTTCTGATTTCATTGGTTACCTCAATGCACAATATAATGCTGATACAAGGCCGCTCCGCGATGTTGCCGGACCGGAAGAGGCATGGTTACAGGAAGATCGCACTACCAATATAGAGATCTCTGTACTTTTCATTTTTCTTTACCGGTATGCGGTTTTTTACGGTAAAAAAGCGCTTGATGATAGTCCGCTTGCAACGCTTGACGAATTTTCATTTATGATTGTTTTGATGACTTACAAGCAACTGTCAAAAACGGAACTGATTAACAAACTGATCATTGAAAAAACATCGGGTATTGAGGTCATTAAAAGATTGGTTAAGAGCGGCATGCTTGAGGAACAGAAAAACCCTCATGATAAACGTAGCATTTTAGTAGCGCTTACGCCCAAAGGCAAGCGAACGGTTACAGACCTGCTGCCTAAGATGAAGTTGGTTGGCGAAGCGGTTATCGGTAACTTGTCGGAACTTGAAGTAGCATCCCTATCATATCTACTTAGAAAGCTTGACCATTTTCATAATGAGAATTATACCCAGCACCGGGAAACAGGATTAGAAGAAATTCTGGAAGTGAGAAGCAAAAAGATTAAGGATTAAAAAAGCTCGTGATTTCCCGCACAAAAAAGGCCTTAAATCGGGAATTGCTTAACGCTTCAATAGGCACCTAGAAACGTTATAACAATTTTATTAGTGCAATAATATATAGTAGTCTCAACTTGTTTCTGACAGTTGGATTTTTTAAACTTTAAATATAAAACTGATCAATTAGTGCTGCAAAAAATGGATCAAACGCTCATTTACTTTTTCGGCCGAATCAACGTTAACCATGTGCCTTCCGCCGGGAATGACGAAGTGTTTAGCTCTTGGCAATTGATGTTCCAAAGCTTTCATCGCTTCTGAAGCCGGGTCATCGCCACCGCTGATCATGAGTATGGGCGACCTGATCTCGCTCAGATCACCGGTCAGGTCGACGCCGCTGACGCTGTCAAGAACTGTCGCAACAGATCTGCCGTCACTCATCGCGGCATTGCCGAGGAAAATCTGGAAGGTTTGCACCCCAAGAGCTGACGATGAAAAGGCATCATTAACCAACATTTTCCAACCTTCATTAAACCATTTGGTGGTTCCTGGCCCGCTAGTTAGTTTTTCCTTCCACGCGGGTAAAAACTTTTTAAAAGCTTCGGTATCCGTATTCCATGACGAATTGATCAGAACGGCTTTTTTTACTCGTTGCGTTCTGTTAACAGCTGCCTTTAGCGTAATCATACCGCCCATTGAAAGGCCAACAAAATTCGCGTCAGATATTTCGAGCGCGTCAAGCAGTCCCCATACATCTTTTACAAGGTCCTTCAATGTGATCTCATCGCTTGTGAGTTTGGTAGCTCCGTGACCGGCGATATCCGGAATTATTACCCTGAAACCGGCATTTACAAGTGCGGAGGTCTGAAAGATAAAGTCGCGCCCTGATCCACCCGTGCTATGCAACAGCACCACTGGCGTGCCACGGCCAAAATCTACATAAAAAATATCCCGGCCGTTTACGTTCTTAAAGTTAGTTGTATTTTCCATTGTTATTTGATCTGATTGTACTTATTTGTATTCCGGCAGTTCAAAGTCATCCTCGTCATTTTTTTCTGAGGTGAATAATCCGGCGATCGTTTGAAACGCTTTGGACGCGATTATCGATTCCAATTTATTAATCAGGTATACACCTAACTCGCTTGATGGATAAGCGAGCTTAATGAAACCGGTAGGGAGTTTTTGAGTCTTCTCTACATAGCCTCTTAATTTTTTATCATACGCCTGAAATGCCGCTTCATGATCGGTATTCACGCTTAATTCTTTAGCCAGTATGTACGCGCCGATCATGGCCAACGCCGTGCCTTTACCTGTAAGCGGCGTTGGGCAGTAAGCTGCGTCTCCTACTAATGCTACCCGTCCCTTGTACCATTTGGGCATCCTTACTTGTGTTACGGAGTCTAAGTAAACGTCGTTGCTCTCTTTCAGGTCGTTAATTATTCTTTTACTTTCCCAGCCCGCATCAGCAAAAACCTTTTCCAGTAAAACTTTTTTTTCTTGCTGGGTTAGCCTGCCGTATTGGCGGTCGGGAGACAGAAAATTTAGCGATGCCCTTGTTGTGCCCTTGTTATCCGGGCGGAGTAAGATATTCCTTGATTTGGATGCCAGGTACCACCTTGCCCAATCTGAATCAGTGGGGTCTTTGCGTATGGTAACATAGCTGGTATAAATTCCCAGGTATTTCAGTTCAGCCTCGTCAGTAAAAACGCATTCCCTTGTCGCCGAGCGTTGTCCGTCTGCACCAAACACCAGTGCAAAATCTTCCTGCTTACCGCTTTTAAAGATTACATGAACTTTATCGCCTTCATCCGCTATCTTCTCTATCTCGTCCCCAAAACGATACTCCACATGGTCTTTGGTATGATTATATAAGATGTTGACCAGGTCGCCCCTCAGTATTTCCATGTTGGTAGTCATCCCACCCAACTGGCCTTTTTCAAAAGTAGCTACGAAATTATTGTCTGGATCCACGAAATGGGTGCCGGCCTCACCGGTACCTGATTTTTCGATCTCCTCATAAATCCCCATTTTTTTTGTGACCTCTTTCGCGGCCCCTTTGACGTCGATATTTTGACCGCCCAGTCGTAGTTCTTTAGCGCGTTCAACAATGGTTACCTTGTAACCGGCTTTGTTGAGCCAGTAGGCCAGGGTTGGGCCAGCTATGCTGGCCCCGGAAATGAGTGCGTTTTTCATAGGTAGAAATTTTGATATCTTTTTAATTCAGAAAAGGTTATTAAAACATAACCCAATCATAAAAATGGTTATACTTATATGTATTCGTAATTTAAAATAAAATAATAGTACGAAAACATAATAAAATACGAATTGTTTTAAACTTGCATATTTTAATAGTATCGAAGATGATTTTGAACAAATTGATACTGCAATTATTTATGAAACCGAAATGTCTACTTAATCATGTCAAATTTGTTCAAGTTTTTGTTAATTGAGTATCAGGCCTTGTACTTGAATTCCGTCATTTTTGTATTCCTGCTTTTATAAATTCAAGGTGTTTTGTAAAATTTTAAATGGCATATCATAAGCAATTAAAACGAAACTTGACGGTACATTAGCTGCTCTGACTAATACATTGCCAATTAAACATTAAATCATATCTCACCGATTGATATACATCTTTGTATGAAATTAACCCTTAAATCGCTGCTTATTTTACGCTTAATGATCGGGCGCGATATTTACAAAAAGGACAATGAAAACCGGCCTTATCACGAACAGGGAAAACAGTTACAGATCGCAAAGCCACAGGACGCGGTTGCAGAGGGTATAATTTTAATCCCGGAAGACAGGCGAAACCAAGGTGTTGTTACTGCGATGGACATTGTAGAAAATGTCAGTCTGCCCAGCTTGGCCGATCATGCTTCGTACGGTTTAATCCGCCGGCGCAAGGAAATTGAATTGGCGTCAAAAACCGGTGCCGATCTGCATATTAAAGCGCCGGCATTGCAAACACAACTGATCAATCTCAGCGGAGGAAACCAACAAAAAATTCTCTGTTTCTTTTTATGACACGCAAACTTTTAGCGATACTGCTTGCCTTGTTCTCAGTCAACATGGCTTATGCGCAATCAAATAAAATTGATGTTGACGCAGCAACTGTTTTAAATAAAATACCTTCAACGCTTTATGGCTCATGTATTGAGGACGTAAACCACGAAATTTATGGTGGATTGTATGGTCAGCTGCTTATGGGCGAAAGTTTTGAAGAGCCTGCATCAGCTGTAAACTACACGTATTGGAAAAAATCGGGTGGATATTGGGCAGCCGATTACGAATACAGCAATCCGGGTATTTCCATAGTGCCGGGGCGCCGCACCCGGAGGATGGTTGCCAGAAACGACCTGGATGTTGAACCTGATGGAAGCGCCCGGTTGATTTACGATGCAAGGGAGATCAATAACGGTAGTATTGACGTCGATATGCTGTTGTTGCAGGAAAGAGGGCGTGGGGCAAGCGTTTACGTGCGGACATCAAAAGTGGGCATAGGAGAGAATTCGCTAAACGGCTACGAAATCAGGCTAAACAGAGAGTCGGGTAAGCTGCAATTGCTGAAGCACAGGTGGAATGAGGAGTTGCTAGCCGAGAAAAGCGTCCGTTTTTCAGGTGATGGCTGGAACCATCTGAGCATCGTATTTAAAGGCAATGTTATTTATGTAGCGCTTAACGCTGAAAAACAAGTAATTAATTTTATGGATACCAATTTGCCGTTAACAACCGGAAAGGTGGCTTTGGGTACCGCGGGCTCGCCTGTACGTTTCAGAAACGTAACAGTGGCCGCCGATGGAAGCAGAGAAACGCTTTCGCTTACATATCCTGCCGATCAAAAAGTAAGCGACCGCTGGGATGCTTTACAAAGTAAAACAGTTAATGCAAAGTTTACACTTGAGCAGGATGGGGCTTACAACGGTAAGGCTGCACAATCGGTTGAAATTATTTCAGGAACGGGTAGGGCGGGTGTTTCAAACCGGGGCTTAAACCGGTGGGGAGTATCTGTAGTGAAAAATGAAGTTTTAACCGGCACCTGCCACTTTCAAACCCCTGATGGTACTTTACCGGTAACACTGGCGTTAGAAAGCGCTGACGGAAAAACGGTTTATGCACGCCAGGAAATACTTGTTAACGGGGCAAACTGGAATAGTTACAAATTCTCGCTAAAACCAATCGGCACAGACACAAATGCCAGGTTTTCCATTTTTTTTGAGCGGAAAGGAAAACTGAATATCGACCAGGTGACCTTATTCCAATCCGGCGAAAGAAGCTACAAAGGCTTACCCCTACGGGCTGACATCGGCAATGCGATCGTATCAGAAGGCCTTACCTTTTTGCGTTATGCCGGTACAATGGTTAACGCGCATGGTTACCGTTTTAAAAAGATGATTGGCGAGCGAAGTTTAAGGCCGCCTTTTACGGGCCATTGGAACGAGTACAGCAGCAACGGCTTCGGAATTGAAGATTTTATTCAGTTTTGTGAAGCCGCTAAAATTACTTCGGCTTTTGCCATCAATATTGAAGAAACGGCTGATGATGCCGCCGATATGGTTGAATATTTAAACGGCGATGAAACTACCGCATGGGGCAAAAAACGCGCTCAAAACGGGCATCCTAAACCTTACGCAGTTAAATATATTGAAATTGGCAATGAGGAAATTCTTTTTGAAGGAGATAATGAAAGGGTAACAGACCATTACATCGAGCGTTTTTTGGTGCTCTACGATGCTATTCATCATAAAGATCCATCCATAAACGTGGTGTGTTCTGCCTGGTGGCGCCCCGACTCAAAAAATACTGAAAAGGTTTTCAAAGCGCTGGATGGTAAAGCCGCTTACTGGGACTATCATGTTGGCGGCGATGACCCAAAATCAGGCTTAGAAGTGGATAAGCAACTCACAAGAATGAAACAGCTTTTTCAAACCTGGAATCCGGATACGAAAATGAAATGCGCAATTTTTGAAGAGAATGGCGGGCTACACAACATGAGCCGAGCCTTGGGGCATGCCACCAATTTAAACGCGGTTAGAAGGCATGGCGACTTTCTTTTAACCTCTTGCCCGGCAAATGCCCTGCAACCTTACCTGCAAAATGATAATGGCTGGGATCAGGGGCAGATTTTCTTTACCCCGAAGCAGGTGTGGGGTATGCCGCCGTGTCATGTTCAGCAGTTGGCTTCAAAAAATCATCTGCCATTGCGTGTGAAAGATAAAGTTGAAGGAAACCTGGATGTAACATCAACCAAGAGAGAGGATGGTAAAACATTGATTTTGCATGTGGTCAATATTGACACGACAGAAAAATTGACCGAATTATCACTGAATAACTTTGCCGGGCTGAAAAATGAAGCCGAAGTATGGACGATCAGCGGAGCATTAAAAGATGAAAATACGCCCGGAAATCCGGCAGCTGTTTCGGCTAAAAGCGCTTCTGCCAGTATAAATGGTAATAAGATGAGCTATAGGTTTCCGGCTAACTCCTATACGGTTATAAAATTTCAAAGAGATAAGTCGAATTCCCAGTGATAGTAAAATAAAAATAATGCTTTGGTGCGGCGAATAAAAATAAAGCCTTATTTGATAAAACATGTCAAGCCAGTACAATAAAAAGGCAATACGGTGCAAAAATAGTATCAGTTTTCAATCTACATTTTAATTTCAATTAAAAGTATTGCGGGCGGTTGTTGTTCAGCTACTTGCATCTAAATTTCAAGAAATATCAGCTTATGACTTTTTTTAACCGCCTTTTGGCCGTGTCTGTTGGCTTTGCCAGTTTATTTTCTTATAATTCTTTTGCACAACCGGTAAAGCGAATTGTACACCCGCTCGAATTTTCTCAGGTAAAAATAGATGACGGCTTTTGGAGCCCTAAGTTAAAGGTATGGACAAAAGTAACGGTTTACGATGTATTTGATAAACTGGAAGGGCATTATGAGCCGGACCGTCCGGATATTATTGCCGAAAAGAAGAAATTAGGTCGTACGCGTAACGCGTTTATGAATTTTGACCTTGTTGCTCAAGGAAAAAAAAACATTGGCGTTCATGACGGTCCGCCATGGTATGACGGGCTTGTTTACGAAACGATCAGGGGAGCGGCAGATTTGCTTGCAGAGCACCCGGATCCGGAGTTGGAAAAGAAAATAGACGGATATATTGACCGCATAGCTGCTGCGCAGAATGCGGACCCGGATGGGTATCTGAATACCTATACCACACTTACTTATACAAACAAGCGGTGGGGCGCTAACGGCGGGAATGACAGGTGGCAGCATGATCTGTACAATGCCGGAATGCTGGTTGAAGCAGCTGTGCACTACTACAAGGCAACCGGTAAAACCAAATTGCTTGACGTAGCGGTAAGGTTTAGTAATTATATGGCGAAGGAGATGGGTCCGAGCCCTAAGAAAAATATTATTCCCGGTCATGGTGGGCCGGAAGAGGCGCTGATCAAGCTTTACTGGCTGTTTAAGGAAAAACCGGAACTTAAAAAGAAAATGTCTGTTAAGGTTGATGAGAAGGAATATTTCCGGCTGGCCAAGTTCTGGATTGAAAATCGCGGTATTCACAGTGACCCGGACGGCAGCAATAAGAGAGAAAATTTGGGTGCCTACAACCAGGATAGCGTTCAGGTATTTGATCAGCCAACTATTGAAGGGCATGCCGTAAGGGCAACATTATTAGCAACCGGCGTGGCATCAGCTGCGCTTGAAAGTAAGGACCCGCGGTATATACAAACAGCTAACCGGTTTTGGGATAACATGGCCGGAAAAAAGATGTTTATTACAGGGGGGGAAGGGGCCATTTCATATGATGAGAAGTTTGGACCTGACTACTATCTTCCTGAATCTGCATACGGTGAAACGTGTGCGGCTATAAGCGCCGGTTTTTTTAGTACCCGGATGAATGAACTGGAAGGCGATGGAAAATACATTGATGAGTTTGAAAGGGTGCTTTACAATAATTTTCTTTCGGGCGTTTCGCTTTCGGGCGATCATTTTTTCTATGAAAACCCGCTGATAGGCAACGGTAATAAGCGCTGGGCATGGCATGATTGCCCTTGCTGCCCGCCTATGATTTTAAAAATGATCGGCATATTACCGCAGTATATCTATGGCGACGATGGAGAACAGCTTTACGTCAATCTGTTTATAGGCAGCGAGGCTGATCTGAAAATTAAGGGCCAGCAGGTGATGATCAAGCAAACAACCGGTTATCCTTGGAAAGGAAATGTTCGCCTGGAAATAAACCCGCAAGGGAACAAGAGCTTCGCTATTAAAGTGCGCATCCCGGGATGGGCCGAAAAAAAAGAAAATGCTTACGATCTGTACCACTCAAATGTAGACGGAAAACCAATGCTAAAAGTTAATGGTACACTTGTACCACTAACAACAACCGACGGATATGCCACGATAACACGCAAGTGGAAAAAAGGCGACGTGGTTGAATTAAGCTTGCCAATGGCGCCTCGCCTGGTTAGCCCTAATGAGGCAGTTAAAACCATAGAAAATAAGTTGTCAATAGCCTCGGGGCCGATAGTTTACGGCTTTGAAACTATTGATAATCCTGATCTGGGTGATTATAGATTAAATCCGGGTATCCCGTTAACGTTAACTTATAAGCCCGCGCTCCTGAACGGTGTTAACGTAATTAGCGGGCAGCTAACGGGTAAGCAAGGGAAACCCGTTAATTTCACTGCCATCCCATTTTTTGCATTGGGTAACAGGGAGCCGGGGTCGCCCTACAGAATTTGGCTACAGCAAAAAAACTGAACGGAAGGGCAAAGTGAGTGAAAACTACTTTGCAGTTGATAGGCATGCAAGGCTGTAGTTTTACGGCGACAGCCTTTTTAATTCATTTTGATTATTAAGTACCTTTTGCGATAAAGGCGACAAAAGCTGACAGGTTTGATATAACTTCTTTATTTCTTAATTTTAAATACGCTATTCATATTTGGCTGTTATGAGGGTATTCCGGGAAAATATTGTTAATGCCGAAAACTTGATCGTTATAAAAGAGGAATCATTCCCGTATAATGAGTTCCCGTTTCATAACCATCCCGAATATGAAATAATATTTATTATGGAGAGCAGCGGCCGAAGGATTGTTGGCGATAGCATCACCGAGTTTTCAGCGGTTGACCTGTGTATGTTTGGGAGCAACCTGCCTCATACATTTTACACCAAGGGCTTAAGCGCTGATAAGGAAGCCGTGAAACAGGTAGTTATTCAATTCCATGAAAATTTTCTTGGCCCCGGTTTTTTTGAAAGGCCAACCTTTGCAGGTATAAAAGATTTATTTTCACGTTCAGCACGTGGTATTGTATTTGGCGACGAAACAATAGCAAACCTGAGCGTCATTATCCAAAAGCTTGTTTATAAAGATCCGGCCGGCCAGATTATAGGCCTGTTAAACATATTACACGCTTTGTCGCAAGCGTCAGATATTACACTGTTAAGCAGTCCCGGTTTTGTTAATCAGATCAATTCCTCTGAATCCACAAGAATGGGGAATGTATATGATTATGTATTGCAAAATTTTAAGCGGGAAATTTCTTTAGACGAAGTGGCAACGATTGCTTATTTATCCCCGGCTGCGTTTTGCCGGTATTTTAAAAAGTTTACCCGGAAAACCTTATCAGAATTTATCCTCGACCTGCGCATAGGGTATGCCTGCAAGTTATTGCAGAGCCAGAGCTATCCGGGTATCTCTTGGGTGAGTGTAGAGTCCGGCTTTAACAATATTTCGTATTTCAACCGCAAATTTAAAGTTCTTAAAGGCGAAACGCCTATGCAGTATAAGCGGCGTTTTGCCATGAAAAAGGCCTGGTAGTTTGCCTTTCTGATTTCATTCTTCATTTAAACCTTCGGGCACCAAAGTGCTTGCCGAAAGGCAATATCTCCAATTTATACAAAAGCAATTGTAATCCGCCTCGCAGAGAAAATCAGGATTTATTTATCCTTAATTAACTCGGGTATTGCATAAATGTCCGGTTGATTGGCTCAACCTCGTCAGATCGGTTCAAAACTTGGTTAATCATGTGTTAATAACGCGGTGCTTATTAAGAGACTTTTGGTAAAAAACCCGCTTCTTTTTTAATCGGAATAAAACGACGGACGACGTACCTGCAATGAGTTTACGCATGCGGTAAACGTCATCTTTGATGTTTGTAATCAAATGCAATTACTTATCTGGTTTTATTTAGCGGAGTTGAAATGGCCGGTTTTTAACTGATCATCAACCTTTAAATACTTCTACCGGCTTAAAACGGATCTTTTTTAATTAAACTTTGTGTTGATTTGCGATAGTAAGGCGTGCTGTTATAAAAACATGCCGCCTGAAACTTCTATCCGCTGAGCATTTACCCATCGGTTATCTTCAGAAAGTAAGGAGGCAATCATTTCTGTTTAAAAGTTGAGCGTTCGGATGAGAGGGTGAAACATTAAGCTGCTCCTTGTTCCAAAACTTTTCTTTAATAAATACGCCAGTGTTAACAGTACTTGTTGTGCGGTTGTAAGTAATTATGATTTGAACAGCGTAAGTGCCATCGGATTTTACTCGCCTGGTATCAAGCAATACTTTGTAAGTAACCATTATGTTTGTATTGTGGCTGCCTGTTTGTGCAAACAGTGTGTAAACAAATCACATATGGGTTGCGCTTTTCTAAACCTTTTAAGATAGGTACTAAAACAAAAAGCCCTTCAGAGATACTCTGAAGGCTTTTATGTGGGAGCAACAGGATTCGAACCTGTTTATGTAAATGACTTAATTTCAAATCAATACGACCTCCTTGTTATCAGAGGTAGTCGGCCGGGTAACACGCCTTAACGACATTAATCAAATATATGTTTATTGCTATTATTTAACTAAAATTCTTTTCACTTTTCGTTCGCTTAGCGCGAATGAAAGGTCCGGTTGCTTGGCGTGCACTGGGGATCAACTGCGATCAAAACGTAATTTACTTAGGTCATCTTCCGCCATCTCAGTTAATATCACCCTTACATCAGTTTTCAAAAGGTAAAGGTGGAGCAATTAGATCGGTATCGCCGAAGCGGAAGCTGTTTTTGCTGCCAAAAATCGGACACTTCCAAAAGGTACTAATAGGGTTTAAGTAGCTGAAGCAGCGAATAATACTTTTGGCTTTCTTCCAACTTTACATTCGACCATTTGCTAAAGCAATAAGGGTTTTTAGAGTAAACCTTATCACACAGGGCTTGGTGCAAACCAAAAAAAAACGGCAGTAGCGTTCGCCACTGTCGTTCGCATAAATCTCTCTTCGACTTACAACAGCTCACCCATTCCAAACACTGTCAAGCCTTTGGCAAATTGTTCGGTTATGGCCTGGTTGGCGGCATCAATGTATTGCCCGGTTATGGGGTCAACCACAGTGCGTAACGGACGCGTGCCTTTAGCAGTGTCGATCAATTGAACGATCGCGTCGGCAACCTGCTGCGGGCTGGGATTCTTAGCTTGCATTTCAGCGGTCAGCGCAGCCACCATTTTGTTGGGTATTTCTGCAATAGCGCCATAACCCTCAAATACCCCCTGGTCAGATGCGGGGTTGTTCTTTTGCTGCATTTCTGTAGGAAAAGCACCAGGTTCCACAATGGCCACATCGATGCCTAAACGCTTTACCTCATAATGCAGGCCTTCACTTATGCCTTCCAGTGCAAATTTGGAAGCTGCATAAATAGTAGCGAAGGGGAACGATACCCGCCCAAAGCCGCTGGACACGTTAATGATCAGTCCATCGGCCTGCTTGCGCATGGCGGGCAGCACCTGTTTTGTCAACCGCCACGGAGCATAAACATTGATATCAAAAGTGGTGTGCACATCAGCGATGGTAAAGCTCTCCGCTACACCGGTCATGCCGTAGCCGGCATTGTTAACCAGCACATCAATAGTGCCTTCCTTAGCTAAAATAGTTTCAACAGCCTGCTTAACGCTTTCGTCGTCGGTCAGGGTGACGTCCAAAACGGTTACGTTCTCCACAACTCCAAGTGCCGCGGCTTTGTCGGCATTGCGGCCATTTGTATCGCGCATGGTAGCGTACACCTTGTGCCCTAAGGCGGCTACGCTATGGGCGGTAAGCCATCCAAAACCACTGTTAGTTCCGGTTATCAATACGATCTTTTTGCTCATCTTTTTAAATTGTTTAAATGAATAAGCAAATGTTGAGAATGCTTACAACATAACTTTTACCATTTGGTAAAAAGTAATCTCAACGAATATTTTTTCGGATACGGCTCAGCGATTGCTGGGTAATCCCCAAGTAGGAGGCCACGTAAGAAAGCGGAATGCGGTTGGTGAGGTTGGGGAATGCCTCAATAAATGAAAGGTAACGCGTGGTTGCATCTTCAGACACCAGGGACCCGCGCCGTTCCATAGCCAGCATCAGACATTTTTTTACCATGTTGGCCTTCGTCATATCCCAGCCCACAATGGTATTGGATATATCGTCCCAATCTTTTTTATTAAAAACAAGCACTTTGCAGTTGGTAACCGCCTGTACATATTCGGATGCGACGATCTGTGACTCGAACTTCTCGTTATCAACCACGAAATTGCCTTCGTCAACAAAATAATTAGTGATCTCTTCTCCTTTGTTGTTATAATAACAAAAGCGGAACACGCCTTCCAGCACAAATGCCACATAGCGGGGCACCTTCCCGGCTTCGGACAGGTAATCGTCTTTTTTGAGTTCAAGCATTTTCACCTTGCTCAGCAAAAAGTCGATCTGTTGTTTGTTGAGGTCACCAAATTGCAGGATAAGATTGATCATGTCTTCCATCCGGTAAAGATAGCGTACTGCGCAAAGCAGTTATTTACCATTTGGTAAAAAATGATGTGCATCGGAGAATAAACGCATAAAGCCCCTGCAATATAAGGGGCTGTTATCCTGTAGTTTCAGAGCAGGTTTTCCTGCGCCGCCTGATAGATGGTCCGCACTGAAGCCTGAAAGCCCAAACTGCGGGCCAGCGATGCATCGGCATGCAGGTACCACGGGTTAGTCAGCGGCTCGGCGGATGGGGCCATCGGCTGGCCAATAAGCTGTAACAGTTCGTATAAGGTCGTTGGCGCCTCATCTGCGATATTGACCACCCGGCCATCCATGGTGCCTTGCAAAGCCAGGTTGACAGCGGTATATATATCACGATGGTGGACGGTGCTCATACGCATAGCCGGATGAAAATTGGCAGCAACTATATGTTTCGGCAATTCTTCCAGGTGGCCGTCACCATCCCCGTAAACAAACGGGAAGCGAAGAACCGACCAGTTCAGCCCGCTTTCGCGTAGTTTCTTTTCCGCAGCCACTTTACTGGCCGGATAGGCGTGCTGCGGATTGAGCGCATCATCCTCACGGCCGGGATGCGGATTGCTTTTGTCATATACATGGCTGGTGCTTGCAAAAATGAAGCGGGCATCCGGAGCAGTAATCTTTACAGCATCAATCAGGTTGCGCGTACCTTCCAGGTTGCTTTTCCAGATCAGTTCCGTGTCCGGTGAACGGAACACCGCTGCCAGGTGAATGACTGCCTTTACATCTCTAACCGCTGCTTCCAGGGACGCAGGATCGAACAGGTTACCCTCTACAGCTGTTACTCCAGAAGCCACTTTTTTGCCTCGTACCAATGCAGCACACTCACATCCTGCTTCAACAAGGCGGGGCAAAAGCCTTGAACCCACCAGACCGGTTGCACCAGTTACTAATATTTTACCAAATTGTCTTTCCATAATTAATTTATTTTAGACAAAGGTGGGGCTAATGCGATGATAAGGTTCGGACAAAAACCGCTTTTACAAGGACAAATCCTGATAAAAGCCGGCTATCGTTTTACCGGTTATTTTTTTAAACAAACGCGAAAAATAACTCGGGTCGTTAAAGCCGAGCTCAAATGCCAGTTCTTTTACCGATGTAGTTTGGTTATGATATATTCTGCGCCTGGCTTCGGTAATCAGGCGGTCCGTAATAAATTCCTTAGGTGAAAGGCCTGATTGCTGTTTCACGACCCTGTACAAACAATCTGTGCTTACGGCCAGCTTTGCTGCAATCTCCGTTATGGCAGGCTGATCAGTAAGATGTTCGTCCACAAATAGCTTGAAACCTAAAAATGTATCGAGTCCTTCCAGAGTGCGTTTTTTTTCCGATGCAAAATAAGCGGTATTAATTTCTGTAAGCAGGCTGTTCAGGTACGCCAGGACCAGTTCCGGATCAGTATCAGCAGTGCGCAGCAGCTCATGTAAAGTTTTATATGCGTTCAAAAGCCTTCGGGCTGCATCGTGCTGAAAACTTATTTTTTGCCGGTTCAAGGGGTTAAGCAAAAAGGGGAACTTTTTCGGCAACCGGGATAGGCACTTATCGTCAAACCCAGCTTATAATAGTTTGCGTCATGACCGGCTGAAGCCAGTTGCCTGATCTGGTGGGGCAAGGCAAATAGTAGCTCATTTTTACTTACCGCTATCGTTACTCCATCAATAATTTCCTGGCTGCTTCCTTCCAGCACAAACAGAAAGAAATAGTAAGGCAGCCGCTGGGCAGAACTGTATTGGGCTGCTGACTCCGGCGACAGGCGCCCGAACTCGGGAGAGACAACACGTATAGGGAGGATTTTGTTCTGGCTCAGGTTTTCGGGGAAAGTGTTGCTACGCATAATTCCTAATGATCCTTATTAGGCGAAGTTAACCAATTTGCCCTTATCTACGTGCTAAAAGCGTGGTGGGAGTTACACCAAACTCTTTCTTAAACGCCACAGAAAAATGCGATAAGGATTCAAAACCGAGGTCAAGATAAATTTCAGAAGGTTTCCTGCCTTGGTTTTGCACAAGAATGTGGGCCTCATGCAAACGCTTGCGCACCAGCCAACGGCTTGGGGATTCCTTAAATACCGATTTAAAGTCGCGCTTGAATGCAGAAAGGCTCCTCCCGGTGAGCAAAGCGAACCGTTCGAGGCTGACATTGAACCTAAATTTCCGGTTCATATACGCTTCCAAGTTAATTTTTTGCGGGATATCGAAATTAAAGAATATACAGGTAAGATCAGGCTGAAGCCTCAGCAGGATGATCAGGAGTTCCTCATACTTGATATCTTCGAAAGCGGCATCCAGTTCCATCGCACCCCTGTAATAAGGTTTTACCGATTGGATAAAGCTGTCGATCAATCCACTATTAGGCAGTTCTATAATAGCATGGTCGAATGAAAATGCTACTGCGCTGCTTTGGTGCTTTTGCTGAAACTCGCGGAGAAACTCCTCGTCAAAACAAAAGAGTATCGGCTCAAAATCTTCCGTTGTACTGTTGAGTATGAATTTAACCAGGTGGTTCCTACGGGCTATACAGCAATCCCCGGACCTGAAGGTATACGTTTCATTGCCGTCAAAAAAGCTGACGCTACCATTGAGAATATATAAAAACAGGTGGTCGGGAACGAACTGTTCTTTCAGTATATTACGCTCTACCTGGTTTATCGCTCTCATCTTTATCGTATTCAATATTGCTAAACCGTTTCGCCTTTAAAAGGATGCCCTAAATAGATCAGCAACAAAGGCATAATCAAAAAGGGTACTTCTATCAACGCGAACTTAAAATTGCCTGCCTTCAGTGCCAGGGACATCATAAGGACGAGCTGTAGGGCCCGTAGCGTATTTCCCCAAAAGAATGTTCTAGGGAAAAGAATCAAAATGGCCGTGGTAATCGCCCAAAAGCCAATTATCATGCGCGTTGTATCCGTTATGCCCAGGGCCGACATCATACGGATGTATTCCTCGGATGGTTTCTTGAATGCACGGCTACCATGGCTGATACCCAAATATAAGGATATCAGCAGTAATGCCCCACTTGCTATCTTCATCTTATTTCGCGTTAATGAGGTTATATTTGGCCATGCTGTCCACCGAGGCCAGCAGCGTATCTTTCTGTGAGGCAATAGGGTGCCAGCCTAAAACTGTCCTGGCTTTTTGATTGCTTACGTTCCGGTTCATCCGGATGAACAACAATGCTTCTTTAGCCTGATCATTGAACAATGCCCCTAATCTAAGTATCCAGGTCGGTAGTCGCCTTGTAGCAACCAGTCCTGAAACACCCGGTCGTTCTTTTTTCAATAATGCTGCAATTTCAGGCAATGAAATTTGTCCGTCTGCACTGGCAATGAAGCGTTGCCCTTTAGCCTCTGGGCTTAGCATTGCCCGAATATGCAGATCTGCCACGTCCCTGACATCTATTACGTTCAGCGCAATATCTGGAATGGCTTTCATCGATCCGTACAGCAGGTTTTTAAGCAAGTGAAAGCTACCGCTGATATGTGCGTCGAGCGTTGGCCCCCATATGGCAACGGCATTGATAGTAACAAATTCCAGCCCACCACCTTCAGATCTTATGAAATCCCAGGCAGCACTTTCGGCCAATGTTTTTGACTTTTCGTAAACCGATAACCCCTTTGCTGTCGTATCTGTCCAGTCCGATTCGGTGGTTTCCCTGCTTTTATCGGTTTGCGTAAAGCCGACGGCACCGAAATTGGAAGTCATGACTACCCGCTGTACACCGGCGCGCTTCGCAAACTTCAGGATACGTAAGATACCTTCCACCGCGGGCCGGATGGCTTCCTGCTCATTTTTAGGCTTCTCAAAGAACACCGGTGATGCTACGCTCAACACATAGCGGCAGCCTTCCATCACCTTTTGCCAGTTATCATCTGTAGTCAGTTCTGCTACCGCAAATGAGAGGTGATCGATAGCCGCCACACCCTGGTCTATCAGCGTCTTTTTCAATTCCGTTGTGCTTGCCAGGTTGCGGACCGTTGTCCTTACCCGGTAGCCCTTTTGTAACAATTGCAGTATAACCTGCCGGGCCACGAAACCTGTCCCGCCTGTTACTAAAACAGTTGCTTTGTCTTCCATTGTTTAAGATTAAAATAGACAACAAAGGTCCGGGTAAAAATAAATGGGAGGTTTTCTGAAAAGTCCAATTTGCTTTATTGAACGGGCCAGGTATCAGCGTTCAAAATAATTTTTTCTGTTTGCAATGTATGACCGACGCTTGCTTTAGGGCCACTTTACCAAACTAGTCAGCGTATCTTAGTTGAAGGACTGCCGAAAATTCAACGGACTTTGTTTTGTCTTGCTCTTAAATAATTTATTAAACGATTGAGGATGTTCAAATCCTAATTGATAAGCGATCTCGCTTACAGACATCCGGGTGGTAGACAATTTTTCTTTCGCCTTCTCGATCAGTTTCTCGTGGATGATCTGTTGCATAGTCTGGCCGGTCAGTTGTTTCAGCAAGCTGCTTAAATACTTGGCGGAGATGTTTAGTGCATCCGCAAAGTATTGTACAGTTGGTAGCCCTTTCGCCAGCAGCGCTTCGTTCTTCAGATACGTTGTTAAAAGCACTTCCACCTGATCTAAGATTTGATGGTTCGTGATCTTTCGGGTAATGAACTGTCGCTGGTAAAAACGTTCAGCGTAGTTGAGTAAGGTTTCCAGATGAGAGATGATAATGTCCTGGCTGAACTTATCTATATTGCCAGCATATTCCGTTTTGATATTTTTGACCAATTCGTTGATCAACACTTCTTCCTTATCCGAGAGAAATAGGGCTTCATGGGTGGCGTAACTGAAGTACTCGTATCGCCTGATCTTGGTAGCAAGTGATGTGTTCCATAGAAAATCCGGGTGTACAAAAAGCATCCAGCCTTGTAAATTGGAAGGTACGCCGTTCTCTTCCCCACGCAGGACCTGGCCTGGAGACATAAAAGCCATGAGCCCTTCGTCAAAGTCGTATTTCTGTTGCCCGTAATGTAAGCCATCACAGCCTCTTTTCATGGATATCACATATAAGTCGAATATGACCGCGTCTATATCGGTATCATTTCGCAGACCTTTTAAATCCACGATACTGATCAGCGGGTGATGAGGTTTAGGAAGTCCCATCAAACGGTGTATTTCTGTGACGGAACTGATCCGGTAGGGCTTGCTGTTAGCCATGAGCTTTTATTTAAATTTAAACGGATACTTCAGCCATATCATGATCAATGGCATGACTAAAAATGGGATCTCTATCAACGCCATGCGATAGTTACCGGCCCGCAGTGCAAATCCCATGATCATAACGATCAGGAATGCATTTAGCATATTGCCTAAAAAGTAGGTGCCGGGCAGAAGCAACAGTACGCCGACCGCTACTCCAACAGCAGCCAGATATGGAATGAACGTTTCCTTGATCCCAAAACTTTCCATCATTTTAACCGACTCCGGATTGTTTTTGTAATGCATCGTATCCCAGGCGTGTTTAAAGCTAAGGCTTACCGAAATAAGCAGCAGTACTGCGGAAATAATATTTTTTAACATGATTGATTAAGGACAAAAGTGTTCATGATATAACCAGCGATTATGGCTATCGGCACGCCAATGATTGCGCTTGTCAGAGCTCTTCTGGCCTTAACCGGATATGCCTTTCTGTGCCTGAAATATAGGAAGAAACCTATTGGAGGAAGGGCATTGGAAACAATGAACCAAAACCGCGACAGTTGATCTTTATTGTCTTTCATGAGTATTGATCTTAAAACTATTATTGAACTCTTTTCCATTTAAATGATTTGCCCATCAGGGGGATGCCTTTGTAGCCGCGGGTCTCCAGGTCATTCGGGCCTTTCAATTTACCTTTAAAGCCATAGGTGTTCCCATCCTGTACGCTATACAGTTTACCTTCCACGTATTCACCGTCCTGATAGACCAGACCGGTGATATGGGTAAGGCCTTGCACGGGCCTGCTACGGAGCTTTTCATTGGGATTTTTAACATCCTTCTTTGATGTTTTGCCGTCTGCTTCAAACATTTCCTTAGACCACAAGAGTTTAGCGGAGTAGGTATTGCCGACTTTAAACATCTCGATCTTGTAATCCTCACATTGCCATACGCCGGTGATCTGATCCGCAGGTAATTTCTGGGCTAATGACGCCAATGATAAGAGCAGTGCAAACACTGCTAAAATTGTTTTTTTCATAAATGATCGTTTATTGTTGATTTTTCAATTTTTTGATTTTCAAATTCTTTGTGCTTAACTTGATCTGCCTGTTAAAATGCCACCTTAGCTAATTCTTGCGATATCTTCCATAATTTTGCAGCAGTATTTACATCTTGTGCCTGTGCAGGTATTTTCGCAATGGCTGGATACCCCCGGGTTTCCATCATTTTGTCTGGTCCATAATACAAACCTCCTTTGGCCTCCGGAGAGGTCGCTGCATATAATGTTGGCAAGGCCCCTTGTGCAGATGGCTGGAACAAAAACGGAAGAAGAGTTCTCATCATCCCTGCAACACTCCATCGCCCCGCGCCGGTAATCAACAGATTGGTCCGGGAAACACCCGGATGGGCAGCGACACTCATGATACCCCAACCGTGCTTTTCACTTTGTCGCTGAAGTTCCAAAGCAAACATCAGGTTCGCAAGTTTTGACTGACTATATGCTTTCCCTGGAGCATAAGAAGATCTTGATTGGAGGTCATCGAAATTGATCATCCCTTCACGATTTGCAATACTTGAAACGGTAACAACGCGTGCACCTGGTGATTTGCGTAACAGTGGAAGAAGCTGAGCTGTCAATGCAACGTGACCGATATGGTTTGTCCCGAACTGCAACTCAAAGCCATCGGCCGTTTCTAGTCGTTTTGGTGGTGTCATTACTCCTGCATTATTTATCAGGAGATCGATGGCATGCCCTTTTGCGATCATTCCGGAAGCAAAGGCTTTGATCGAGGACAGGTCCGCAAGATCTATTTTTTCAAAACTTACTTTTGCGTTCCTGTTAACTCTTTGAATCTTAGCAATTGACTCAGCGCCTTTTTGTGCGTTACGCCCCATCATGATCACACTCCATCCTGCCGATGATAGCGCTAATGCATCTTCATATCCAATACCTTCTGTACTACCAGTAATCAGCGCCACACCATTGTTCCTAAAAGGAATCTGAGATGCTGTCCAATTTTTAGTTCTGTTTTGCATTTTAGATCTTTTTTGTATTGCAAAGTTCAGAAGTTGGAAGCAGGCAGATGTATCCAAAAGTCGCGAGGTTGTAGTAAAAAGGAAGATTGGCTGCTTTTATGACAGGAAGGGCGAAACCTACTTCTTCGGCTTAGCAAATGGGTTAAAGGAAAATCCGATGTTCACGTAAGGTGCCGCGTCAGCCCTGCCTTCCCAGGTATAATCAGTGAACGAACGGTCTTTCTCAAATGTCCTGGCATACGGATATAGACGAACGCCGGCGCGTAAAGAAAGGGTAATGCTTCCCGGTAAAATGTGCTCATAAAGCAACCCGGTGTTCACATCAACCTGGCGATACTGATAGGTTGTGCGGTTCTCGTCAAGGTCGTTCAGAAAAAAGGTCGTTTGCGGGTCCAGTTCCCAACCTGCGGAAAGCCTGCCATTGCCAAACATTTTTTTTCGCAGGTAGGCATACCGTGGCAGAAAGATATCCGCCGTCAGGCTTTCATTGAACTTATGCTCCAGCAGGAATGTAGGGATCACGCGGATGAATGTACCCGGATCGGTGGTATACAGAATTCCCACATTGATCTTTGTCCTGTTGTTTGCTTTGAGAACTATAGCGCCGGTAAACAGCCCGCGAACCCTCTCCAGCGAACGTTCACTCCAATCAACATTAATACTCCCGCTGTAGATGACGGTCTTGCCAAAGAGTTTAGAGAAGTAGGTCAAGTTCAGACCTTCTGTATGATAATGAAGGTCCCTGCTGACCGTCTGTGATGTAGCGGCTGTGGATTCCGGAAAGTTATATTCGGCCGAAACATACCGGTAAAAACCGTTGACTTGGACTAACCACCGCCTGTTTTGAAAAAGATTGATGTTGGCGCTTGCACTCAGTTGTGAGTACTTGGTAAACTCTCCATCCGGAAGGTCCTGGCCTCTGAGGGTAGACGAGGAATTATAATTGCCATATTGCTTGTAGTCTATGCTGAACGGCCTGCGTTCGGCGAACTTATCCACGACATATTCAACGGCTTTTTTAGGTAGGCTATCCTGGCTTTGCGCTTTGATAGTTAGCGGCAGCATAGCAATTACCATAAAGCCGGTCAGTGTTTGAATAAGGGTTAGAACTTTTCGTATGCTATGAAAAGTGCCATAAATTGAAAAATTGTGATCGAACATAATTGTTGAGTTTAATGGTATATATTATTGTTTATTAGGACTGAGTTTGATCCTGGCCAGCATGTCGATGCCGCAGGTAGTCAGGCGGACATAGCGTATCGGTGACCTGACAATATTTATTTGTTGCAGGTTAATTTTGATGGCGATATGGATGATCTGGAAAATGTAGGTCCGCACCAGATCGTACCTGTAGCGATAGGTCGACTCCAGGCTGGCGCATAGCTTATCAAAAATTGGCGCCAGGGTCAGCATCTCCTCTTCATCCAATTCAATGCTTATGGGATCGCCCGCTCTGAAAAGATCGATGGCTTCGAAATTGCACCAAACGCCTTTATCAAAAAAAGCCTCTTTAAACGAGGTGATGTAACCCATATCCTGGTCTACCCATTCCAGATCATCCGATTTGCAAAAGACAAGGGTTGGACGCACCGCTAAGGCTGTGCTCACTTTCAGATAGATATAAAACGTATCCTCATAGGGAAGCAACCTGCCTCTTCCACTTTGGCCCGACGGCCACCATACGGCATCAAATTGATCGCTTTCCATTTTTGAAGTATTACAAGGTATGTAGCCGGGATCAGGCAATAGCAGTCCACCCGGCCTTACCATCCGTTATTGCAAACCCGCAGGTTTGTGTTAGTTAATTTTTGTGTTACTTAATGAGTGAGAGGTGATTGTCGGTATCGTTATAGGTGTACCTTGCTGTTGCAGATAAGTGTTCCCTGATCTTTTTGCTGGCAATGAATAAAGCAATGCTGCTCAGGGCACCGGCAACAGGAACAACCATCAATCCCCAGCGCAAACCGTTTGCTTCATACGCCGTACTAACCCCGTCACTGATAACCCCCACGAGCAGCGGCGATAGTGCCGGGCCCAACAGCCCGGAAGCGATCATCAGCAGACTGGAAGACAGCGCGTGTTTCCCGGGACCGGCTATCAGATGGCCTGCACTGAATGCAAAGGGCAGCAGGAACGCAAAAGCCAGCATAACGGGCACAAAAAGCGCAATGGACATCCAGCCTTCGGGCGCCAGGAGCCCTGCAACCGTTGTAAGTGCCGCAATACTGAAAACAACGGCTGGCGGGTGTAGTAAACGGTTTGCCCCACGTTTTACCGCGCTGTCAAATAACCGGCCACCGACCACTGTGCCGATGATGCCCATTAGCCCTTGCAGCAAGCCGAAAGATAGTCCCACCTGGCTGGCGCTCAGCCCATGTGTGCGTATCAGGAAAGGAGCAGCAAAGGCATAAAACGGGGCAGCGGCAAAACCCAGGAAGTTCGCGCCAATAAACATCCACAGGAACGCCGGTTTTGACAGCAGCCCACGCCCGGCGGAAAAGATGTTTTCCGTCTGATCTACTGGTTTTACAGCAATCGCCGTCTTAGCTGTAAACGCCAGGATAAGGATAACCAGTAGCAGCCCAACACCTCCCGCAGCAAATAGTGCTACGCGCCAGCCGATATGATCACTCGCCCAGCCACCAACACCAAACCCTATCATCGTCCCCAGAGGGATGCCCATTGAATAGATGCCGAGCGCACGGCCGTGGCGATGTTCAGGAATATTGCCTGCGATCAGCGCATGGCTGGCGGGGGTTCCTCCGGCTTCTCCCAGGGCCACCCCAAAGCGTGAAAGCGCCATCGTCAGGAAACCAACCGACAGACCTCCAAGCCCGGTCATCAGGCTCCAGATGAGTACACACCAGAGCAGAACCTGCCTGGATGCGCCGCGGTCGGCCAAACGGGCCAGCGGCAGGGACGCCAGTGAATAGATCACAGCAAAGGCGATCCCGTTGATCAGCCCCAGCTGCGTATCACTGAGGTGTAATTCTCTTTTAATGGATTCCGCAAGAATAAAGGGTAATATGCGATCGATCTGGCTGAAGGCGCTTACCAAAAATAAGGAGATGATGAAAGCCCCGCTGCGCCAATGGCTCAACTGAGTTGTTGAAATCGTTTGATCGTTCATAGCCATGAGTTTGATTGTGATAGAATTCTTTCAAAGAAGATTATTTGCCTGACATGGCTTGCTCGCCGGTTTTGGTCGCTTGTGAAAGCAAGAATTTAGGAGCGAGTCTGCTGAGAATGCGCATGATCTTGGCACTGCCGGGAAAGATCTCGTTCCGATTGCTCATCATCCCCTTGATCGCTTCATCCACTATTTTTTCAGGAGAAACTAACATTCTGGTATTTACTTCGGCGCCATTCCGAAACTTGGCATTCAAAGGGGTTGTAGAGCCCGGCGCGATCAGTTCGAATACTTTGACGCCAGTAGATCTGAGCTGTACCCGTAAGCATTGGGTGAAGGATCGCAGTCCTGATTTGCTGGCGCTATAGATAGGAGCAATTGGAAATGCACCCAGGGCGATACCCGAGGTGACATTCAGGATAGCAGCGTCCTTTTGGTTTTTGAGATGCGGTAGAAATTCCTGGACCATACGAATAGGTCCCATCAGGTTGATCTCTATTTCGCGGGTGATATCATACAGATCGTGTTCATCTTGAAGTGCGATCTTCCGCATTTCCCCGGCATTGTTGATGAGCATATTCAGCTCGGGAAATCTTTTAGTGGCCTCCTCAAACAAAGCGCTGATGTCGTCAACCTTGCTGACATCGCTCTTTATGGTGTGTATACCGGGAAGAATTTGCTTCGTTTCCTCGAGTTTCTGTTCGTTCCTGCCGGTAATGATCACGGTATTGCCCTTGTCGAGTAACCTTCGGGCAAACTCAAAACCAAAGCCGCTGGTTCCGCCGGTGATCAGGATGGTGTTCTTGCTTAATTCCATGTTCTATTCATTTGATAGAACAAAATTGGCAAGAACGGATCACAAGGCCTTTGCGAGAATCAAAACAATGTTTGCAAAAACGAAACCATTTTTAATTTCTAAAGGCTAATGGAGAAGTGTCAGTCTGTTTCTTGAAAAAGTTTGAGAAATGGGCAACCTCTTCAAATCCTAAACTAAGGGCAATCTCGGACACGTTCCATTCCGTCTGCCTGAGCAATATCTTGGCTTCCTGAATGATCCGGTTACTGATCAGGTTCCTGGTTGTCTGCCCGGTCTGTTGTTTCAGCACCCGGTTCAGGTAGTTGACATGGATAGACAACTGATCGGCATAGTCTTTAGGTGTCCGTAATTGGAGTCCCTGAAAAGGTGAAGCAATGGGAAACTGGCGCTCTAGAAGTTCGGCGAATAAGGAGGACACCCGTGCCGCGGCGTTGTGCTCCTGGTAGAGGTCGGTAGCAGGCTGCAACTTTTGGCCGTAATGGATCAGCTCCAATAAATAGTTGCGTATCAGGTCATACTTATAAGCATAATCGGAATTGATCTCTTTATGCATCTTTCTGAAGATCGTTTTGATCTCTTCCTTTTCCTGCTCGTTGATATGGAAGCAGGGATAGCCCCCAGGCTTAAATATGGGCAGTTCATCAAGGACAACACCGCTTTTGGACTGCGCCAGGAAATCAGCGCTGAAAAGGCAGAAATAGCCACGCTGGTCCATGTCCTTTGCGATCCAATTATAAGGCACCTTCGGAGTAGTAAACATCAGTGCCTGCGTCTCGATATCAATTACCTTGTCGGCGTATTCCGCACGGTTGCGCCCGTCGATCAGGTTGATCTTATAATAAGCACGCCGGTTGTAGGTCATATTAGGCTTAACCTTGACCAGCTTAGCCAACTCACTTACATCGAATACATTGAAATGGCCTATTTCTTTGGTGAGCCCATGTGGTAGTAATTGGCTGATGTCTTTATTCAGATTATCGGCAGCTGTCTTATAAAAACCTTCAAGGGTCGTGATTTCCATATTTATCAATTTGCAATAATCAAATATAATTATTCTATGGATATTCTGATCTTGTTAGGGAACTTCTGAACACTGATGGCGAAAGTTTAGTCGTGGTCTTTAAGCGTTTCCTTAATAATTAAGCGTGTGCAATCCTAAACTATTCTAATATCAATGGCGTGATTTCATTTTTTTAAAACATAGAGGTCTTCGCTGGCAACCGGCTTACCCTTAAAGGTCACCTCACTGATGTCCCAGGGATGGCAGGCGTCCGCCGGCTGACTTAACTTAAAGGTCAATGTATCAGGTGCCATAGCGGCAATGCGAACAAGGATCGTATCTCTTGTCTTAATGCTTGGATAAATAATGAACCCTTGTCTGGTAGAGTTGATAAGCCGAATGACCGGGATCGAATCCTTTTCACCCGTGTAATTCTCTGGAAAAAGCTTGAGTTCGGACGGCTTATATTTTGCAGATGCACCAAAGAACAGATCTGCATTCGTAGCCCCGTCCTTGATCTGGAAGGGAAATGCCGTAACAGCAGGGTCACAACCTATCGGAGCTTCGTCTGTCTTTTTCAGACATCCAGATAGTAGAAAAGTGACCGTTATCACCGACGCGAATTGAACAAGCAAGTTTTTCATAGGAATTTACTTTAGATGCATACGCTATATATGACGGATGTTATTGCTGCTTTGCTACATCAGGCATAATCTATTTTAGCTTCGGTCCAAGGTAAGCTCGACTTACTTTGGCGCTATGTTGAATGAACGGTTCATTGCAATGTCGCAGGATCAATTAATGATCTCACCTCTGTTGTTAGCCAGCTTTTCACGCCATTGCTGTAATTGTTCGGGCGATTGCCTTACCCATTCGATCATCTCACCAATGATCTTCAATGGTTCTTTCGTTCGGTAAGAACGGGTCGGGTTTCCGGGAAATTTTTTGTTAGTAACGTTCGGGTCATCCTCAAAACTTCCGGTCGGCTCAACGATATAGACACGTTCCGGTCCGTCACCCTTTGCTAAGGCCGCAGCCAAGCCCGCACCATTGATCAGGGCGGTGAAGTAGATGTGATTCATTACGAGTTCTGCCTGGTAGTTGGACATGCGGCCGGTAATCAATAGATCCCCCTCCTTTAGGTTTGCCTTTGTACCATGGTAAAAGGGTCCTTTATCAGCTGGCTTGTTCACCGACGCTGCCGCTAACTCAAGTTGCGTTCTTGCGTTATCAAAGTCGCCCAATACTTCGTAACATTCAGCCATATTGGAATAGAGCGCTGGCAATGCGCTTTGGACAGCATCGATATCGATCTTCAAAGCCAACTTTAATGCACTTTCATACCACATCAATTTGTCAGCCTGGGTTGACTGACGCCGGGCAACGTACCAGGCAGCTATAAACTTTTCAAAGTCGTTTGTTGCTTCGCTCCAAGCCTGAAAAAACAGATCAAGCGCCTTTTGCAGATCGCCGGCTTCTTCCATTTGCATGCCCTGCATACACAACTGTACAATATGATTATGGGGATTAAATTCCATTACTGTTCACTTAAAAATGTTTTTGTATCTCGAAAATAGTCCGCTTAACCGGTAACGGAGAAGGAATTCCAGTATATTTTTTACTGCGTACCAAGCGCTTGATCTTTGCGTTATCCTACAAATACCTTCCGTTTGGGATCATGCTTTTTCATAGTTTTCCTATAGAAAAATGCGGTTCGCCGTGATCATATTCAGTTAATGAAATAATTTTAAGAGATTTGGTCCCGACGATGCGGATGGCGGCCAATACCGCTATTACTGGTAATTAAAATATCACGTGTAAACGGTCCAAAATATCGCGTAAAAATTTAAACATGATACTTAAAGAATACTCGAACGATAAGATCATGCTAAGGCAATTGTCGATAGATGATGCCAATTTCCTTTATGACATTTATTCTCACCCTCAACTGACTGCAAATTTTGAAGAAAGTCCCTTCCTGCCTGATGAAACGCCTACAGCTTTTACAGAGCGGATCGTTTCGCTGTGTGCGTGTATTTTTACGATAAGGTTATCTCACAAAAGTCACCGGATCATCGGGGATTGTGCCCTGCATCACTGGAATAAAGAGACTAAAGAGATAGTTATCGGTGGATCATTATTTCCTGAATATTGGGGCAAGGGTATCATGCGATCAGCCTTTGAGATCCTAACCAATATTGCGAAAGAGGAATTCAGTGTGCAAATTTTGCTCGGCCCAACAAAAACAAGAAACGTAAAGGCGATAAGATTGGTTGAAAAGATGGGTTTCAAAAAATATAAAGTAGATGAAAATGATACCGTAATGCGGAAATTTTTATTATGACCCCAAAAAACGTTGACACCCGAACGGATAAATGATCAAGCATTCGGTGGCATCGAAGAAGACAGCTATTTCTGGGTGAATCCCGTAATTTGCAGTTAAAGCCACTGTGTGGATGCCATAACGAAACAATGATGCCTTTTTTGTAGTTTAGTCATGACTTACCAAGCTCCTACTGCATGTTACTTTCCGGAGAAAAAGACTTACAGAAAACAATACTTACTGCGCCTATCGGTATCTGTATTTTGAATGCCGAGACCTTTGTTGCTGAATTATTAAATGACAAATTTTTGGAAGTCGCCGGGATCCCCCGCGAAGCCATCCTGGGGCACTGGTTCTGGGAACCATTTGCAGAATACAGGCATCTTTATGAGGACGTGCTGAGCAATGTCGTCCGAACCGGACATCCTTTCCAGGCAGACGATGTGTCCATCCGAATAATGCGAAACGGTATTGAAGAAGAAGTCATAGTTTCTTTTTTGTACGTTCCTGTAAGTGGTGATGACGGTAAGGTCACCAAAGTCGCTGTATGGGTGCAGGAAAATACGCAGCAGGTCAAAGCCAGGCAGGAAATTCATCGCCTGAACGAAGAACTTTGGAGATCTAATGAGACGCTGGCAGCGAGCAATGTCCGCCTGCAGGAATCAGAGACCCATTTCAAACGCCTGGTCGAGCAGGCCCCTGTTGCTATCCTTGTCTTTAAAGGTGCCGATATGGTCATCGACCAGGCCAACCGGGCGATGCTGGAATTGCTGGGTAAAGATGCAGCGATCATTGGCATGCCATTACTGGAAGGCCTGCCCGAGATCAAAGGCGCACCGGCCGTTGAGCAGCTTTTCCAGGTCTACCGGACCGGTGAAGCCATTGACGGCCAGGAAGAGGCCGTGCCGATCCTTACCAACGGCGAAGTGAGGACCCGTTACTTTAATTTCAGCTACCGCCCCCTTTTAGCTGACGGGCAGGTGATCGGGGTAATGGATGTCGCTGTGGAGGTCACCACGCAGGTGCTTGCTCGTGAACAGGCAGATCAACAGAAACGGGTTTATGAAACGATCACTTCCGGCACGCCGGACCTGATGTATGTCTGGGACCTGGAATATAAATTCACTTACGTCAACAAGGCGCTGTTAACCATGTGGGGCAAGACCTGGGATACGGCTGTCGGAAAGGGACTGCGCGAGAACGGCTATGAGGAATGGCATGCAGCGATGCACGAGCGGGAAATCGACCAGGTGGTGGCCACCAAAAAGCCGGTACGGGGCGAAGTGGCATTTCCGCACGCCGTGCTTGGTAAACGGATATATGATTACATCCTCATCCCGGTGATCGGCGAAAATGGAGAGGTAGAAGCCGTTGCCGGCACGACCCGCGACGTCACCGATCGAAAGCATATGGAGCAGGAACTCACCAAAACCAGCGATGAGTTGCAGGCGATCAACGAGGAACTGGCCGCAACGAACGAGGAACTGGCCTCTGCTAATGAAGAGTTGACCTCGGCTAACGAAGAGCTTTCGGCGACGAACAATGAACTGGCTACGGTCAATCAGGCCTTAGCAGATGCACAGGTGCTCATTGAAGAGAAGCAAACAGCCTTAAAACTAGCCATTGAAGCCGCTAATTTTGGGACATGGTTCATCCATTCAGTTACCCGGGAATTTATAACCGACGCGCGTCTGAAAGAACTTTTTGGCTACTATCCCGACGAAGACCTGTCGATCGAACAGGCGCTGGCCCAGATCACCGATGAGTACAGGGGATTTGTCTCCGATAAGTTGGAGAAAGCGATCTATCAGGGCGGGGACTACGATGTCACATACCCGGTGGTCGGCCTGCACGATAACCGCTTGCGCTGGCTGCGGGCTATCGGCAACCTAAAGGCAGATCCTTCAGGTAGCTTTTCCGCTTTCACCGGCGTAGTGATGGATGTGACCGAACAACACGCTAATGAACAGCGCAAGAACGATTTTATCGGTATGGTCAGCCACGAGCTGAAAACGCCGCTGACCTCATTGTCTGGTATGATCCAGGTTTCGGCATCCAAGCTCAAGAACAGCGACGACCGCTTTTTAGCCGGCGTAATGGAAAGCGCAAGTAAACAGGTCAAGCGGATGGGAAATATGATCAATGGGTTCTTAAACATTTCCCGACTGGAATCGGCTAAGCTTTTAATTGACAAGACAACTTTTGATCTTTGTGAACTGATCACGGAGGTAGCTGGGGAAACCCAACTGGTCACATCTTCACATACCATACATACCCACAACTGCGAACATATTACCGTCCATGCCGATCATGACAAGATCGCTTCAGTGCTGACCAACCTGTTAAGCAATGCGGTCAAATATTCGCCGAAGGGTACCGTCGTTCAGATCGCCTGTCGCGTCATGGAAGGCGAGGTGCAGGTCAGTGTTAAAGATGAAGGGCCGGGTTTAAATGCTGCGGACAAGGAAAAAGTATTTGACCGTTATTTTAGGGTGGAAAGCGCAGCATCCAGGCATATTTCCGGTTTCGGGATCGGGCTTTACTTGAGCTCGGAGATCATCAAAAGGCATAACGGGCAGATATGGGTGGAAAGCGAACCTGGAAAAGGTGCAACCTTTTATTTTACGTTGCCGTTGTAACGGCTCTGAAATAATTTCTTTTGGCTGATCTCAATCAGGGAAATGCCTTCTAAAATTTGATAAAACGTTTTAATAAAATTTGCTTATAAAGTGCAAACTTGGACGGGACCGCTCCATCTTAAATTTTAAACCTTATATTCAACGAGTTAATTTCTCGCAATCATTTGTTAACCGTTGTGTTAACCGAATAATTTGCTCTCTATTAATTGAGATTATGTTGATTCTAATATAAGAAATATTTGATAGAATATGGAGTTTATTCAGGCTTAAGTTGCTGTAAAAATAAGATTCCATAATTACATTTTTGACGAGTTCAATCTCGCTACGGAATAGTGGAATTTACTGGACTTTTCTCGAAGTATTTTTTGATAGAGTTACGTTAGTTGGCTTTTTAACAACAGAGTACATCCATTAATCGATGTTAGACCGTGAAATTATATTTCGTCACATTTTTCAGCACTTCCGTCACATTTATTTTCTAAGCAGGCAAGGCAAACGTAAGCTTGCAGCATGAAAATTAAACACGCTGAAATTTTTATTACGACAATGCTAATGCTGATCTGTATTTATCAGCCCATTAATATCACTATACTTTACTACAGTCAACCTGATTTTGCAGGAAATTTCGGTGCCGAATTTCGGTCGCATGGACTGTATTTTGACATTCTTATCAATTATTTTATACCCGAAGTTTGCTGGTATTTGTGCTTATACTTGTCATTTTTATATGCAGCCACAGGTTTGCCAAACCGTTTAATTAACGAGAGGAAAGTTGGCAAGGCGATATTAACCGTTCTGCCGGTTTTTATTGTGGTATGGATAGCGCTGGTATTTATCAGCTGGTATAAAGAGCCTTACAAAAGCACCGTTGTAATGACGGCGATATTCGAACAGTTTAAAACAACTGTGAATATTTTCGGATTGCTGGCAGCATACCAGGTGATTAAACGCGTAGTTTCTTGGTATCAAACAAATCATCAATCCAATCTTTCGCGAGATAAAAAACTCATTTATAACGATATATTTTATTTCATATTCTTCTGGCTGCTGTTACTGGTACCGGCAGTGTTGTTTCATGTAACCGACGCGGTTGGCTTTTTCTTTTTGCTGATAGTACCGGGGGCTTTCATTAATCATGCGGTTTTAGTGCATTGGTTACTTAAAAGCAAATTAAAAAGCCCACTATTCTGGACGCAACTGTTCATTGTTTCCTTATTAGTTAGCGCTCCGCTTATAGGCATTTTTACTTTCAAGGGTACTAACGGCGGCAATAACTGGCCGGCTATGTTTATGGCATTTTGCCTGGGGCAGCAATTACTGATTGTTCCGCTGTCATTAGCTGTGCATTCGCATCGTAAAAGCCGTGAAACCGAATTGAGTGATTTGCGCAGCGGACTGAGTACTTCAACGGCCAACCTGCAATTTCTACGGTCGCAAATAAACCCGCATTTCCTGTTCAACGCGCTGAATACACTGTATGGCACCGCGCTTAGCGAACAGGCCGAAAAAACAGGCGAAGGCATACAGAAACTGGGCGACATGATGCGCTTTATGCTGCACGAAAATACACAGGACAAAATAGCGCTTAGCCGCGAGCTCGATTACCTGAAAAATTATATTGACTTGCAAAACCTGCGTATCTCCACATCGCCCGTTATCAGCATCGATGTTGCCATACCCGACATTGAAGGCTACTACCAGGTAGCGCCCATGTTGCTGATACCTTTTGTAGAGAACGCTTATAAGCACGGTATCAGCCTTCGCGAACGCTCATGGATCAATATCAGCGTAAGTCTTAGCAACGATGAATTACAGCTTGATGTGTACAACAGCGTCCACGCGCATTCGTCTATCGACCCTGAGCGTGAACGCTCAGGCATCGGGCTGGAAAATGTGAAACAACGGCTGCATCATCTGTACCCGCAACGGCACGAACTGGTGATACGCCAAACCACAAAAGAATTTTTTATCCACCTAACCATAAAATTACTATGAAAAAACTAATAATACTTTGCCTTGTACTGTTAACCGCCTTTAACTGCATGGCCCAGTTCAGGCTCAGCGGCAGCGTACCCGGCGCGGCCGGGGCCGATTCCATTACTATTAACATACCGTTCGTATATGGTTATTATCGCGAAAATAACATCATCATTAATGTTGATAATAAAGGGAATTTCAGCAAGCTGATTGATGTGTCTGAACAAAAGTTTGCTACGTTTGAATATCATGGCATAAAAACTACGTTGCTGCTTACACCTGGTAAAGCGGTATCCTTCCGCATCAATTTAAGAGATACTGTTTTGAGCCATTTTAAAGGGAGCGCCTCAGTTGAGAACCAGTTGCTGTATGAACTAAAAATGGATGAAATACCATTTTTTGGCAAAGGTTTCGGGAAAGATAACCCTTTTGCAAAATACAGTAACGAAGACCAACAGGAAAGGGTGATTAAGCCATGGTTTGCTATCCGTGATGAAAAACTCGCTAAAATAAACGCCGCGAAAATACCCCCGGCCACAAAAGCGCTGATTGCACAGGAAGTAAAATCTGAAGCCATAGTACAGTTAGTGCACTTTGGCCGCTCAACCGGTAAAAACAGGGAAACCCTTGCCCAATTTTTTCTGACGATTTATGAACATGTCTCCATGACGCCCGAAGTTTTTCCGGCAGGGCCGATGTTTTACCAAATGGCCAACGCTAATGGAGCGCGGATGGAAGGGGAGACATACCTGCAAATTGAGGCCGACAAAGCCACCGGCAAAAAAAGCGTACTAAAATATTATAATATTACAGCTGACAGCGGAATAAACCTTGCAAAAAGAAATGGAACTATGTTTTTGCATTGGTTACCCGTACGCAACACTTATGATAAACGGGTAGCCGAATCGTGGCTTGCACAGGCCATTGTAGTTCAATGTTATGAAAAAGATATAACATACACTTTACCGCTAATGAACGAGATGACGACGAATTTCCCGAATAGTAAATATCTGCCTAAACTTACAGGTATGGTAAACAATCTGCGCGCTGCGCTGGCCGCCAACCAGGGTAACGGTGATATTCATATTATTGACGGGTTTGAAAAAATGACCTCTATCAATCAGGTGATAGCATCGCTTAAAGGCAAAGTGGTATACCTGGACGTTTGGGGTACTTGGTGCGGGCCTTGTAAAGAAGAAATTAAACACAACCCGGCGCTGAAACAACATTTTAAAGGCAAGGATGTTGTTTTTGTATACATGGATATGGACAATGATATTCAAGATAAGCGATGGCGTGAATTTATTGCCGTAAATGGTATAACGGGCTACCATTTACGTAAAAATAATGAACAGATTTTACTATTTTGGGAGGAATTGCTGCCCGGCCAAAAAGATAAACAGAATTTCTATCCTACATATTTTATATTTGACAAAAACGGCAAGCTTGTTGAACCCCTGGCCAAACGGCCAAGTGACGGCGTTGAACTTTACCGCCAGATTGAAAAATACCTGTAAATGTTAAAAGCCATAGCTATTGATGATGAGCCCTTTGCCCTCGAGGTGATACGATCGCACGCGGGCAAAGTGCCATTTTTGCAGATGAATGGCTATTTTACCAATCCGTTTGAGGCGATAGATTACCTGGCAAAGAACAGCGTACAGCTGCTGTTTCTGGATATTAAAATGCCCGACATTACCGGGATGGAACTGATGCAAAGCCTGAAGCAAAAGCCCATGGTGATATTTACTACCGCCTATGCCGAACACGCCGTGCAAAGCTATGAGCTTGACGCGGTTGATTACCTGCTTAAGCCATTCGCTTTCCCCCGGTTTTTGAAAGCCTGCCATAAAGCGAACGACCAATTGAAGCACCAACACGAAACGATTATACCTAACCATATTTTTATCCGATCGGGATATGAGCAAATACGCCTGATGTTTGATGAGGTCTTGTACCTCGAGAGTGCGGGCAATTATATGCGCTTTGTACTGAGTGACGACCGCGCCATATTATCGCGCCTCACAATGACTGACGCGATTGCACTATTACCGTCTGACCAATTTATCCGCGTGCACCGCTCATTCATAATAAACCGGCTTAAAGTACAACGTGCCGAACGCCACCAGTTGCACCTTGGAGCACAGGTAATCCCTCTGTCAGCAGCGTATACACGTACTTTTAAGCTATAATCCATGAATCCTCAGGGATGCTTTCTCAATACATGTAATCCGACCGTTTAAAGACCTTACCGCCATTTTGCAAGATTTACTTGCTTTTGCATTTTGAATAAACGGTTCGAACACCAAAGGGTTCACGAAGTCAAGGAGAACCCCATGGGACTTTCTTCGAACCAATTTATTGCGAATTCAAGAGAGTTAAGCCATCTGTTTGAAATGGTTCGTGTCCAGTTTGGGATTTATTTACGGCACAAGGCTACGTGCTCGAACCGCCCATAACGCGAAAACCTTTGTTTTCAGCAGGAAGTTAATTAAGAATTATACGATTGTAACCTATCATTCACTCCTAAAGGTCGGACTGTTTAAAGGCCAAAATTAACTTTGAAAAGCCAATCTAATAGGTATCTTATTTAGATACTCGATTTAAATTGTAACCATTGCCCAATTTTTCGTATTCGTAACCTACTGAAATTGAATGCTCTGTTTCGTCTTTTAGAATAATAAAAGTTTGATAAAAAAGTATAGGTTGTTCTATAAAATAAGGATTGGCCACATACTTTAATTTTAGTTGTGTTATGTTTTTCAAGGAAGTGCAACAATGGCATTTTAGGCAGAAAGTGTGCTGATGTCTCAAATTTGTTGTTTCCCGTTTCAAAAATGATGAATAAATTACAATATTTTTGATCGCCTTACCATTAATACAAATGTAACGGTAGACCATAACAGTGCTTCCATTGGGGAGAATGTTAATTTTACTATATGGAACGCTTATATTAAATATAAGCTTCTTAAAGATAAAAGCACAGAATTGAAATTTTCAGCTTTAGATTTACTTCATCAAAATTCTAGCGTTATTAATTATGCTGGTGGTAATTATATCACAAGAGGAAATCAATCAGTATTGCGGCGATATTTTATGGTATCTCTTTCATACTACCCAAGATTTTTTGGTAAAAAATAGAAGCTAAAAGCCACAAGTATAGTTCTGATGACAATGAGGACACCGATGCAACTAGTAATAAATAAAATCGTTTGTGAAAAACGATGATACTACAGCAGCAAGTTAAGTTACAACCATATTGATCAGTCGATTGATGTGATAAATTATAGCGCAATCAAGACAATTCGTACTTATATTCAATTGTTTTCAATAGTCTTCAAATTATTAAGAAGGTGGTTCGAAAAAGTCCAATGAGGTTTCACACTTTATGAAGAACCCCATTGGACTTTTTCGAACCACCTCATTTTAAATTTGCAACAATTTGCCGCTACTTTTTAATTGGTTCGAGTCCTATTCGGGCTCGCTTAGAAAGGTAGCCCCGACAGGACTAAACTCGAACCATTTCATGGTTGATATGCAACAACTCGTTACTAACTGTTAATAGTTTGATCTTGCTTCGGGCTATTTAATCACGTAGCCCTTACTGGTTCTGGAACTATTTTCTGCAAAATTTAAGAGCTTTCGCATTTTAAATAGTTGGTTCGAGACCATTAAGGTGCTGTTAATATAGCTCCCTAACGGGCGATTCGGAAGCCCGCCAACCCGAAAGGGAAGAAACAGAAGCCTGTCACCGACCTGGGCCGTTGCCAGTTGGAGAAGCTTGCTATAAAACTTGAAACTGTTAAGCATGAACAGGAATATCTGTTAAAAATACTCCTGTGTTGAAGGTAGTATTCTTCCTGTCGTGGATAATTCTGATCATCACTGAATAGGTGCCATCTGATTTGGCTCGTCTTGTATCTAACAAGATTTTGTAGGTAACCATAGGGTTTGAGTTTCTTGGTCACCTCATGCGCTAACGTTGTGCGAACAATGCGCGAACATTCTGAAAGGATAAAGGCGTTTTACAAAACCTTCATTCAACAAAAAAGCCCCTCAGACTTCTCTGAAGGGCTTTATATTGTGGGAGCAACAGGATTCGAACCTTCTGCTGTATATAGCTAATTATCAATACAATTCAATTTTCAAAAAAGACTTGGTACTCAGTTTGGTACTTAGTTTTGCTTGACATTCAAATATAATGAAAATACTATGTTTAGATAGAATCGTCCGCGTTTTTGAGTAATTTAGTTTGAAATGTTGTGTTCTTATCCATTCGAGAAAGTTGAATAAATAAGGATAGTTAGTATATGAAAGTTTAAATTCTGTCAGACTTGCTTTGGCACTACTTGACTGCTAAGTTCAAAGATGGACGGAACCGTATCGGCTTAACATTTTAACCTTATATTCAACGAGTTATATTTCTCTCAATCATCTGTTAACCGTTGTGTTAACCGAATATTTTGCTGTCAATTAATCGAGTTTATATAGATACCAAAATAACAAATTAAGTCCTAACGACCAAATTTATTATGCTTTCGCTTTGTTTCCCAAAATGATTATTACTGTTAAATTCGGTATTGAATATCTTCTAACCGAGCTACCATATAACAATTATTTCGCTGCTTGATACGTGCCAATGCTAGTTTACTTCGTTTGCTAAACACTTAAGTAGTGAGGTCTTCGGGCCTAACTTGAGAAGCCACCATTGATTGTTCCTGCAAATGATACCGGTCAAGCGTTTTTTGCAGTTGCGCTTTTAATTGCTTGACTAGGATTCTCGGACGAAGAACTTTGATTTTCGAACCAAACCCTAATAGTTCTCGTTCTAACTCGAAATTAAGGATCACTTTGATACTAAAAACCTTACCCTCATTTTCTTCACCTAATAGCTTTTGCGTATGATGCAGCGGCTTGGTTATTACATAAGGTGCGTTGGCATTATCGATCCAGAAAACTACTTCACAATCACGTTGTCCAGGGGATTTAGTAACGCCGATCACATCATTGTAATAAATAGTCAAGTCTATAATTCTATTCTCCCTATATTTTTCATCATGCTCTTCTATGGATCGTATCCGGTCAAGCGCAAGGTTTAACAGATGCCCTCTGTTTTTATGCGGTACTCCCAACACAAACCAGCGGTTGCGGTATTCCTTTAACAAATAAGCACTAAAACAAAATGTACTGGCTTCCCGTGCTTTGAAAGATTGGTAGGTTAAGCAAAGCGTTTTCTTAGCCACGATGGCCTTACGGATACCTTCAATGTATTCTAATCCTTTTAAGTTATTATTTTTTTCAAAGTCGATCACCGGCGGACTATGCGTTTTTTGAGAATAGATCTTGTCTTCCAGCTTACTCACCATTTCGTTCAGATCTGTAAAATGGTTAAAGCCTTTAAATTGCTTCAGCAAACCGGATACTTCGCTTAGTACCTGCATGTCTTGCTGGCTGATAGGACTGTTGGTGATGCTGTAATTTTTGTCAGCATAGGTATAATATTTCCGGTCCACCACAATAATGGGCGCCTCATAACCCAATTTGTTACTGCGCATCATTTCAATATCCGCTTGTACAGACCGTCGGCTCACGCCCTTATCGATGCCCTCAAATTCATACAAGGCATCCGAGCAGGCATCTATCAGATCATCAAGCGTCCATTTACGGTAATGGTTCTGTAAGCAGTTGTCTATGGTACGATAGCGGATAAGAGCGTTACGGTTAACAGGCATCGGAAAATATTTTAATAAATATGGTAATTATTTTTTCACTGCGCAAAAAGGCTGCGCACTTGCGCCTCAGCTTTGTGGTGTTGAAAGCGTGCATTGCTAATAAAGAGGGCATGCACGCCACATTGATGAGAATAATTATTTTAACGGTTTAAACTTAAACTAATGTTACTAACCATATCTACTACACACTTCCCGGCTGATGATCTGAGCTATTTATTGCACAAGCATCCGGGTAAAATTCAATCAGTTGATATATCGGCAGGCAAAGTGCATATTTTTTACCCTGAAGTAAACCAGCTTAAATGCACAGCCGCTTTATTGCTGGATATTGACCCTGTGGGATTGGTAAGAAGCGCCGGTCCTAAAGGCAACGATTTTGCGCTGGAGCAATATGTTAACGACAGACCATACGTGGCAAGTTCTTTTATGAGTGCTGCTATTGCCAAAGCCTATTCATCGGCCCTTAATGGCAGATGTAAGGATAAACCGGAACTGGGAGATGTAGCCATGCACTTTACTGTCAAATTATCTGTATTACCGGTAAAGGGTGGCGAGGATATACTAAGATCATTGTTTGAGCCCTTGGGTTACCAGGTGAGTGCCACACAACATCCGCTTGACCCAGCTTTTCCTGAATGGGGCAATAGCCGATACTTTACAGTGGAGTTAAGCAACAGGCTTACTTTACAGCAACTGCTTTCACACTTGTACGTGCTTATACCTGTATGCGATAACGACAAGCATTATTGGGTTAACCAGGAAGAAGTGGAGAAGTTATTTGCCAAGGGTAAAGACTGGCTGGAGATGCATCCGGCTAAAGAAATAATAGTTCGCAGGTATTTAAAAAACCAACGGTCGCTGGCTAATCAGGCTTTGGGTATATTATTAAGCAAGGATGAGGCTGAAGAAGCAGTAGAAAATGAAACTACGACCGAAATAGCTACAGATGTTGAAGAGCCGCAATTACGAATACACGAATTACGCTTGCACGCGGCTAAAGATGAGCTGTTGTTGGCCGGTGCTAAGCGGGTTGCCGATTTAGGTTATGGTGAAGGTAAGCTCATTAAGCTGTTATTAGCTGAAAAGCAGTTTGAGTTTGTTTTGGGCATGGATGTTAGTTATCGTTCCCTGGAGATCGCTAAAGAAAGATTGAAGCTTGAACGCTTGCCGGAAAAACAATTGCAAAGAGTAAGGTTGATTCAAGGCTCATTAACATACAGGGACAAACGGCTGGATGGCTTTGATGGAGCTGCATTGGTCGAAGTGATAGAACATCTGGATGAGCCCCGGTTAGCTGCACTGGAAAGATCGGTATTTGAGTTTGCGAAACCTACCACTATAGTCATTACCACGCCTAATGCTGAATACAACGTTCGTTTTGCAGATTACCAGGAAGGTAAAATGCGCCATAACGATCACCGCTTTGAGTGGACAAGAAAGGAGTTTGAAAGCTGGGGTACTGATCTGGCCGTAAAATACAATTACAACGTGATCTTTAAACCAGTTGGAGAAGTTGACCCCGAAGTTGGCGCATTAAGCCAGATGGCAGTATTTAGCCGCCGCGATGTGACAGTTGAAAAATTAGTGTAATCATTAAAAAAGAAATAATGTCAACTAATAAAACTATACAAATACCCGAATTATCTTTAGTGGTACTTATAGGCGCTACCGGATCGGGAAAATCCTCATTTGCAAAAAAACATTTCAAGGCCACGGAGATCGTATCTTCAGATACTTGTAGAGCCATTGTAAGTGATGACGAGAACAATCAATCGGCATCTGCAGATGCTTTTGCACTGGCCAGATATATTGCCGGTATACGATTAAAGAATGGGCTGGTAACCGTAATAGATGCCACCAATGTGCAGGAAGAAGCCCGTAAAGATTGGGTAAAACTGGCAAGGGAATACCATTGCCTGCCGGTGGCCATTATACTGAATATGCCCGAAAAGGTTTGCGCGCAGCGTAACGCTTTACGGCCCGACCGCAACTTCGGCGCACATGTGATTCCGCAGCACATCTCGCAATTAAAACGAAGCTTTAAAAAGTTGAAACATGAAGGCTTTCGCCATATCATTGAGTTACGCTCGCCAGAGGAAGTTGATGCGATAACCGGTATTGTACGTGATCCTTTATACAACAACAAAAAGGAAGAAACAGGACCATTTGATATCATTGGCGACGTACATGGTTGCTACGACGAACTTACCGAGCTATTAGCAAACTTAGGCTACAGTAACAACGGAGAAACATGGGCTCATCCACACGGACGGAAGGCTGTATTTGCCGGTGACCTGGTTGATCGCGGACCTAAAACGCCCGAAGTATTAAAGTTGGTTATGAGTATGACTGCTACGGGAAATGCTTATTGTGTTCCCGGCAACCACGATATTAAGCTGATGCGCTGGCTGAGCGGCAAGAACGTGCAGGCTAAACACGGTTTACAGGAATCCATTGATCAGTTAAGTGTAGAAACACAAGAGTTCAGGGATCAGGCCAGGAAGTTTTTAGATGGGCTCATCAGTCATTATGTATTTGATAATGGGAAGTTGGTTGTTGCCCATGCAGGGCTGAAAGAGAGTATGCAAGGGCGCGGTTCCGGCGCGGTGCGTGAGTTTTGCCTGTACGGAGAAACTACCGGTGAGATAGATGAATTTGGTTTACCTGTTAGGCTTAACTGGGCGGCTGAATATAAAGGTAGGGCCATGGTGGTTTACGGGCATACGCCTGTTCCTAAAGCGCAGTGGCTCAATAACACTATCGACATAGACACCGGCTGTGTGTTTGGCGGATCATTAACTGCCTTGCGCTATCCTGAACGCGAATTGGTTGCGGTAAAAGCGGCTAAAGTTTACTGTGAGCCGGTAAGACCTTTGCAGCATAGTAAAGACAAAATGGCCAACTTAACCATACAACAGGAAAACGACAATGTGTTGGACATAGCTGAGTTTACCGGGAAACAGATTGTAGAAACGCGCTTAGGGAGCAACATCACCATAAGGGAAGAAAACGCGATTGCAGCATTAGAATTGATGAGCCGGTTTGCTATCAATCCCAAATGGCTGATTTATTTGCCGCCTACGATGAGCCCGTCGAAAACCAGCATGCTGGACGATTATTTGGAGTTTCCGACCGAAGCTTTTGACTATTACAAAACAGCCGGAATAAGTAAAGTGGTATGCCAGGAAAAGCACATGGGTTCGAGGGCGGTAGTCATCGTGGGTAAAAATGAAGAAGCTATCAGCAAGGCATTTGGTATTACAGGTGAAGGCATAGGTACGGTTTATACCCGTACAGGTCGCGCCTTCTTCAACGACAAAGTAACCGAACAGGCGTTGTTAGCACGTTTGAATGCGGCGCTCATCACTTCAGGATTTTATGATACTTTTCATACAGATTGGGTTTGTTTAGATACGGAACTAATGCCGTGGAGCGCTAAAGCGCAAGCCTTACTACAAACGCAATATGCGGCTGTAGGCAGCGCGGCAAGGCACGCCCTGAACGATGTAATAGATGCGCTGAAACAATTAACTCAAAGAGATGCAAACGGAGAAGCGCTGTTAGCCGAATACAGCGAGAGGCAAAAAGAAAGTAAGCAGTTTATTACTGCATATCAGCAGTATTGCTGGCCAGTAAACAGCCTGGACGATTATAAACTGGCGCCATTCCACATCTTAGCTTCCGAAAGCAAACTTTGGACAAGCGAGAACCATGAGTGGCATATGGAGCAGATTAAAAAGGTTTGCGAGGCAGATCCGGGAATATTGTTAGCTACGCCTTACAAAATAGTAGAACTAAATAATGAAGCAAGCATTAATGAGGCAACCGAATGGTGGTTAGCTTTAACCGATAAAGGCGGAGAAGGAATGGTGGTTAAGCCTTATAACTTTATTGAAAGAGACGGTAAAGGATTGATACAGCCAGCTATCAAGATCAGGGGAAAAGAGTATTTACGGATCATTTATGGCCCGGAATACACTGCTCCTGAAAACATCATCCGCCTAAAGTCACGCGGATTAAATGCCAAAAGAGGATTAGCCATGCGCGAGTTTGCTTTGGGCATAGAAGGCTTGCAGCGCTTTACTGATAAAGAACCGTTAAGGCGTGTGCATCAATGTGTATTTGGGGTACTGGCTATGGAAAGTGAGCCGGTAGATCCAAGACTATAAATGAATAATTTACGAACATGAAAGAGATCATCCTGCAAAAGTTAGCGGAACTTGAGCAATCGGAAAATATAAGGATACTGTACGCTTGCGAATCGGGCAGTCGGGCATGGGGCTTTGCCTCGCCCGATAGTGACTTTGATGTTCGTTTTATTTACGCCCGGAATGTCAACCATTATCTGAGCATTGCAGAAATGCCAGATGTGGTTGGCCTCCCGGTTAACGAGGTATTGGATATCGGCGGCTGGGATTTGAAGAAAGCTTTAAAGCTGTTTCTCAAATCTAATGGCCCTTTATATGAGTGGCTGCAATCTCCTATCGTTTATCATCAGGATAATATTTTTACTAATGAACTACGAGGCTTAATGCCGGCGTATTTTTCGTTACGTTCAGGTGGCAATCATTATTTATCCATGGCTAACAATACGCTTAGGGATGATCTGCAGAGCGACATTGTAAAGCTGAAGCGTTACTTTTATGCGCTGCGACCTGCCTTGGCCTGCCAATGGATAGTAGAAAAACAGACAGTGCCTCCAATGGAGTTTGATAAACTGCGGGTATTGATAAGCGATCAAAAAGTTCAAAAGAGCATAGATGATTTGCTGGATCAAAAGAAAACAGCAGATGAAAAGGCGTTCATAAAGCCAGTTGCATTGCTTAACGAGTGGTTAACTGATATCCTGAATAATTGCCAGGAACAAATGCCGCTTATGCCATCAGATAAAAAAGATGCGGATGAATTGAATGAAGTTTTTAGAAAGTATTTAAAGCCATGACTTACGAGCAGCTAAAGCAGCAAAAGCAGCTGATATTATTAGATTGTGTTAGCGGCAGCACGGCTTATAACCTGAATGTGGCTGGCTCTGACATCGATAAGAAAGGGATATTTATTATGCCTCAAAAGCAGTTATATGGTTTTGAGCGGCAAGATCAAATAGCTAATGCATCTAACGATGAAGTTTATTTTGAGGTAGGCCGTTTCCTGGAACTGCTAACGAAGAACAACCCTAACATACTGGAATTGTTAAGCACACCAAAGGAGCATGTGTTATTTCGTCACCCATTAATAGATTTGATCAAACCTGTGGATTTTCTGTCGAAACTTTGCCTGGAAACATTCGCAGGATATGCTCAAACACAGATCAGAAAAGCCCGAGGATTAAATAAAAAGATAAACAAACCGCTAGACGCCGAACGTAAATCTGTACTAGATTTTTGCTTTGTGATCTACAATAATGGCAGTATCCCGTTAAAAGAATGGCTAAAAAAACATGGCTTCAGCCAGGAAGAATGTGGCTTAGTGAATCTGGATCATTTTAGAAACGTTTACTTGCTGTACCATCAATCGCAGTTAACAGTGGGGCGGCTTAAAGGAATTTCATCTGGCCCGGATGCTGATGACGTGCAATTAAGTTCTATACCTAAAGAAGTAGGAAATATTGCCGTGATGAACTTTAATAAGGATAGTTATTCTATTTACTGCCGTGAATATAAGGAGTATGTGGAATGGCAAGAGAAGCGGAACGAACAACGATATCAAAGTACATTATCACATGGCAAAAGTTATGATGCCAAGAATATGATGCACACCTTTCGGCTTTTGAGCATGGCTGAAGAAATTGCCTTGTATCAACGGGTAGTCGTCAAACGCGGTGACCGTGATTTTCTGCTTAAAATTCGCAGTGGGGAGTTTGAATTCGATGATCTAATGCAGATGGTCGAAGATAAGATGGAAAAGATTACAGACTTATATAACAAAGCTGATTTGCCTGACAATCCGGATGTTGAAAAAACTGATGAATTATTAGTTCGAATACGAACTGAATTCTATCAGAGTGATTAGACCTTACTGGACACTTCTCGGATTACTTCCTTAGAGATTTACGCCAATTTGCATTTTAGATTTTGGTTCGAACACCAAAGGGTTCTCTTTGGCTTCGTGAACCCCATTGGACTTTCTTCGAACCACCTCATTTTAAATTTGCAACAATTTGCCGCTTCTCTTTAGTTGGTTCGAGTCCTATTCGGGCTCGCTGTGAACGGTAGCCCCAACAGGACTAAACTCGAACCATTTGAAGGAAGATTTACAGGCACTCTCACTTAGTTATGGTCTATCTCGTTGAGAAGACATTTTGATGTTCTACTAAGAATATCCCAATAACATCTAACTTCAATATAATGATGTAAGAATTGAATTAATTCATATTTTTGAGGTATATACTAAAATGCCTTATCAACCCGGATTACATATTTTAGCTGAATTTACTACAGCAAAAACCGAGTACCTCTCGGCATGCTCACCATGCAGGTTTTTGTTTAATAAACTGATAGATAAACTGTCTCTAAGCAAGGTCGGCGAGGTTTATCACGAGTTTGACGGCGGCGGCTTTACGGCTGTAATCTGCTTAACAGAATCGCATTTGTCAATACATACCTGGCCCGAATTTGGGCTGGCAACCTTTGATATTTTTCTGTCGAATTATCAGAAAGACAACTCGGATAAAGTGAAACAATTTTATGCGGAAGTGTTGGCCTTTTTTGACGGTGTGGAACACCAAAAAAACGAAATAACCAGGTAACAGATGGCAACAACTAACTTGAAAGCTTTTCCTGAGCCTGAAGAAGTGTCTTGCCCAAATTGCCGTAAGATACGGACATTGTATGATCCCGCCGGAAGTGAGTTTTATGTTTGTACCTCCTGTCAATCATTTAACCGGTTTATCACTGATACTACAGCCCTTACGCAAAAGCAGGCTAATAAAATAACTATCCAGCCGGTTATACCCTTGGGCAGCGAAGGGGTATTAAAAGGTATCCCCTTTAAGATTATCGCGTTTCTTCAAAAAAAGGAAAAAGATACTATATATGGCTGGCGCGAATATATATTATACAATTATGAAAAGGGTTATGCAACGCTGGCCGAATACGACGGGCATTGGAATTTTGTAGCCGGAAAGGAGTTTTATCCGGAGCTTGATAAATTAGGAAAGAACAATTGGAACTTTATTGAATACAACAACATAGAGTATGGGCTGTTTAATAAATACACGGCTGTTGTAACTAACCTGATAGGGGAATTTGATTGGGACCCGTTACACGAAAAAATTAAGACTGCTGAGTTCGTTGCCCCGCCCTTTATAATCTTCAAGGAGCAGGATAAACCCGGTACCAGTTTGGCTGACCATTACTTGGGTGAATATACCGAGCCGGCGGAAATTGCTACAGCGTTTAATATAGACGTAAAGCTATTCCCCGAGAAAATTGGTATTGGCGCCAACCAGTTTTCAAAACATTATAGCCGATGGTACACCGTGTCGCGGTTTACAGGTATATTAATCGCGCTGCTGCTTATAATTCAGGTAATATCCATGACCATGAAGCCCGAGAATGTAGTTATGGATGAAACTTTCAGTATTGCACGCGATACTACTAAAACCGGCGATGACTTTAAGCCTTTTGCCACACCGGCGTTTAATATTGATGAAAAATCGGCAGCTGTCGAGTTCGACATTGAATCTTTTGTTGATAACAACTGGCTTGAAGCGACCATAGTACTGGTGAACGAAAAATCAAATCAAACATGGGAGGTAACTGAGGGAATAGAATATTATCACGGATATGAAGGTGGCGAAAGCTGGAGCGAAGGTTCGCAAAACGCTACTGTTCTGCTTTCTTCCATTCCCCAGGGTAAATATCATTTAAATATATATCCGGCGTCAGGTAACCCATTAGAAAACAGTTTGCGGATAAGGATCACTACTAATATAGCCACATGGATGAACTTTATCATCACCTGCCTGGTACTTTGCCTGTATCCACTTTATTGCTGGTACCGGATGAGGAATTATGAAAAACAGCGCTGGTTGAACAGCGATTATTCACCTTATGAGGAGGGCGGAGAATAATGGAATTTAAAACTATACGGTTTTACGTGGTTATTGCCTTGCTGATTGTAGGCTATTTTGCGTATGCCCGTTATACCGGTTTGGTATACTGGGAAAGCAGAGTGGAGAAAAACACCGATAACAGTAACAGCCACACAAGTAGCGGCGGAAGAAGATTTTATCATAAATAAACTAAATATCATGAGCTTACACGAATTAATCAATTTCAAGTACATAGTGGCCTCGATAGTATACTCGGTAATAGGCATCCTTATATTATTGATCGCCTTTTGGATCATTGAAAAAATCACTCCTGAAAATTTATGGAAAGAGATTATTGAAAAACATAACATTGCATTAGCCATTGTATGCGCATCATTTATGATAGCGGTGGCTATTATCATCAGCTCTGCAATACACGGTTAATATGAATAAAAAGCTGCATGTATTGCTGCTGCTGTCGGTTTTTGTTGTAGCCACCTGCGGGTTAATATACGAACTGATTGCCGGGACGCTTGCCAGTTACCTGTTGGGCGATTCGGTGACGCAGTTCTCAACCATTATTGGCGCGTATCTTTTTTCCATGGGTATTGGTTCATGGATATCTAAGTATTTTGAAAAGAATATTGTATACTGGTTTATCCAGTTAGAGATACTGGTAGGTATAGTTGGCGGCACCAGCTCAACCATTTTATTTTTGGTATTTGAAAATGCCGCTTCGTTCCGCATTATTTTATACAGCCTGGTCGGCATAACAGGCATATTGGTGGGGCTTGAAATCCCTCTGTTAATGCGCATCCTGAAAGACAGGTATGAGTTTAAAGATCTTGTTTCAAGGGTTTTTACCTTCGACTATATCGGCGCATTACTCGCATCATTAGTCTTCCCGCTGCTGCTGATACCCTACCTTGGCCTTGTAAAAACATCGTACCTGGTTGGTATTTTAAATGTTACGGTGGCCCTTATAGTTTGTATTAACTTTAAAAACGAAGTAAAGGCAGCCGGTTACTTACAAACCAGCGCTATTATAAGTATTTTGGGTTTGCTGATAGGTTTTGTCTATGCCAACACCATTACCAGTTATGCCGAGAGCATGACGTATAGTGATACCATCATTTACTCAAAAAGCACATCCTATCAGCGTATTGTACTTACTAAAAAAGGCAAAGTACTGCGCCTGTTTCTTAATGGTAATCTACAGTTCAGTTCTGATGATGAATACCGCTATCACGAAGCTTTGGTACATCCCGGTTTGCAGGCATTGCCCAATGCTAAGAACGTCCTTGTAATGGGTGGTGGCGATGGTCTAGCCGTTCGGGAAATATTACGTTACCCGCAAGTACGTTCGATTACACTTGTCGATCTTGATAAAGGTATGACTGCGTTGTTTAAATCGAATACCATGCTTTTGAACCTTAACAAAAGATCGTTATTATCGCCTAAAGTAAAAGTTACTAATGCTGATGCTTTTAGCTGGATACGTAAGCAAAACAGGAAATTCGATTTTATTGTCATAGATTTTCCCGATCCATCAAATTTTTCGGTAGGTAAATTATATACCAACACATTTTATAGCTTGGTAAAAAGCATATTGGCGCCCAATGGCATTATGGTAGTACAATCAACCTCGCCGTACGTAGCGCCCAAGTCATTCTGGACAGTTGATAAAACATTGCACTCGGTAGGTTTGCATACCATTCCATACCACAATTACGTCCCTTCATTTGGCGATTGGGGTTATATAATGGCCACAGAAAACCATACCTATAAAAAGCCCACCCGGTACTTACCTGGTATGCGCTTTATTTCAGTGGGCAGCCTTAATCAAATGCTGTATTTTCCGCATGATATGGCCCGAGTTGAGACAGAGGTTAATAAACTGAACAACCAGGTACTGGTAAAGTATTTTGAGGATGAGTGGGCCGCGGTACTATAAGAAAAAAGATTTGCTTGAAAGCATCAGCCGCAGATCCTTTCTTTTGAAGGCTGGCCTTGTTACATCAGGTATTCTGCTAACCGGCTGTCTTAAAAAAATCAAACCTGGTAATAGATATGAACATATCAAGGGTAGCTTAAGAGGCCCTAATGCGAAAGCTGGACATGTTCTGCGTGATAAAACGCCGCTGCCTGAACCGACAGCGGTGCGTCAAATTAAAACGCTTATTATAGGGAGCGGTATTTCCGGCTTATCTGCCGCGCGCTGGCTAAAGAAGCATGGGCACCACGATTTTGAACTAGTTGAGCTGGAAGATCATATGGGTGGTAATTCTCATTGTGGCAATAATGCTGTTTCATCTTATCCGCTGGGAGCACATTACATTACCATAGCGAATAACGACGACAGTTTGCTATTGGATTTTTTGCAGGACATCGGCGTTATAACCCATTATGAAAATGCCCAGCCTGTTTACAACGATTATTACTTGTGTTTTGACCCTGAAGAGCGGCTGCTTATTAACGGGCAATGGCAGGAGGGTTTAGTGCCTGATTTTGGTATTGGAGATAATGACCGGGAACAAATCAAAAAGTTCTTTACGCTAATAAATGAATTGAAAAAATCAAAGGGCGAAGACGGAAAATTTGGTTTTGATATTCCATTGGATAATAGTTCAACTGATCAGAAATACCGGCAACTGGATAAAATATCATTTAAAGCATATCTAACACAAAATGGATATACCTCGCCCTACCTGCTTTGGTATTTAAATTATTGCTGTAAAGACGACTACGGGCAAAAAGCCGATGACGTATCTGCCTGGGCAGGCCTACATTATTTTGCCGCACGACGCGGCACCGCAGCAAATGCTGAAGAAAACGCGGTACTTACCTGGCCTGAAGGTAATGGCTGGCTGATGAATATCCTTGCCCGCGATGTGAAAGAGCATATACATATAGGGACGATGTGTTCCCAAATATCACTCAAAAGCGGAGGAGGAATTTCTGCAGAAATTTTAGATATTAAGAAGAATATCACCTACACCATTGAGGCAGAAAAAGTAATTATGGCAAGCCCGCAATTTGTTAATCAAAAAATATTCGCAGGTAGTGAGAAGCGTCAGTTGGACCTGAATAAGCTTAATTACTCGCCCTGGTTCGTAGCAAATATTACGGTAAATGATTTGCCGCAAAATAAAGGGGCTGGTTTATGCTGGGACAATGTTGCTTACAACATGGCATCGGTAGGTTATGTGAATGCTAGTCATCAGCATGTAAATAATATCGAAAAGAAAAGAGTAATTACTTATTACCTGCCGCTTTGCGACTACGAGCCACGTATTGCCCGGCTGGCCGCTTATACGCGCACCTATCAGCAATGGCTGGATATTATAATACCCGAGTTGGAGTATATGCATCCTGGTATAACCCCCTGCATTGAGCAGGTAGATGGCTGGGTATGGGGCCATGGTATGATATCGCCTCAGATAAACTACATTTGGGGTGCCGATCGAAAAAATGCGCAGCAAGCTGTTAATGACAGCCTGTTTTTTGCACATACCGATCTGAGTGGTATATCTATATTTGAAGAAGCATTTCACCAGGGAATAAAAGCGGCAAATGATGTTTTAGCAAGCTATGAACAACACGGCAACAAATAAGCAACCATGGCTTCATTCAACAATAACCGATAGTGTTTTCATACTATCACCACCCTTTATTGCTTTATTGTTGGTTGTATTATTCCCACAGCAGCTGCAAATTTCATCAACCCTGCCGGTAGTGTACTGGCTGGTACTTATTGTGTTTATTGATGTTGCGCATGTATATAGCACCCTGTACCGCACTTATTTTAATCCGGATAAATCATTACGGCGCGGGTTGTTATTAACCGTCCCGCTTATATGTTATGTTGTAGGTGTTGTATTGCATAGCTTTGATGCGATAGCCTTTTGGCGTGTGCTGGCATACCTGGCAGTATATCATTTTATTAGGCAACAATATGGTTTTATGCGCCTGTATTCGCGCAAGGAGAGCAGCGGATACTATGCCATGCTTATTGATAAGATAGCCATATATACTGCAACTATTTACCCGATACTATACTGGCATGCCGAGGGCAACAGGCAATTCAATTGGTTTGTTGAGAATGATTTTTTTATTTTACCCGCTTTGGGCTGGCTGCTTGATATCGGCAATTGCTTATATATCGTAATTATATTAGCATACTTAATTAAAGAAGTAGTTTTATATAACCGAACAAGGCAATTTAACTTACCACGTAACATTCTTATTGCGGGCACATTCCTGTCGTGGTATTTCGGTATCATTTATTTTAATGGCGATCTGGCATTCACAACCCTCAATGTTATATCGCATGGTATTCCGTATATGGCCCTTATCTGGATAGCAGAAAGGAAAAAACCTAACCCAAGCGCTCGTGGTAAAAACGTATTATGGCGGGCAATTTTCAATAAATATGGTCTGCTTTACTTTTTAACAGTACTGGTAGTGTTGGCCTACCTTGAAGAGGGTTTATGGGACGGACTGGTTTGGAAAGAGCATAAAAGCATTTTCCAGGTATTTAATCAGCTGCCCAAAGTTGAAGATAAACAGTTATTATCACTAATTGTACCACTGTTGGCGTTGCCCCAATCTACTCATTATGTATTGGATGGGTTTATCTGGAAAAACAGGTCAGCTAAAATTTAAATAAATACTTAGAAGGGCTCATCCCGACTATTGCTTTAAGTTTAAATAGTTCGATCCTGTTCCGCGCTACACATTGTAAAAGCCGTCAGTAGAGTGGAGGCTTTTATCATTATAGTTAATGTTTATCATTTCAGACACAGATTGATCATACCTTCGTGAAGGTTAAAAGGTGTTAAAACTTCAATTTCCTTAATTGATTTTATAGTAATCTGTTTTGCTTTCCGATTAAAGATAAATACCTATGTTCCGGTATCGAAATATTTATGCCTCCTTACTTTTTCGCCCTTGGTATAAATTACCAATAACTTCAAAATCCTTCGAATCAAAAGAATTTATAACAGGAAAGGATTTTTCTTTACCGATTCCCCAAGGCCATAATGGATTAGAGCGGTTCTCGCTTGCATGAGCATCGTAAAAGAACTGGAGCATTAGCAAGCCACTGTCCACTATTTTAAAGATCTGATCCATAAAATAATCTTTATAAAATTCGGTGCGGTCAATTGATTTTTGATGGATGATATTGTGACGTAGTTTTTCTAAGGACTTAAAATTACTCCAAAACTTTTCGGACTCAATCTTCCGCGTTTTATAGATCACCGTAAGAATGTTTGCCAATTTATCATTCAGAGAAATCCAACGCTCGATAGCCGTTTTATTGTAAATCTCTGTTATTCCTTTATTTTTAATGTGTACCTCATACTTATAATCATCGGGTATACTTAAATTGACAAAAGATTCGACTGCAGTATAAGCAAAAACTACAGCGATTTGAATTAACTCAATGTAGTTTGCTGCTTCTTTAGATTTTTCCTGTAGAAATTTCTTTTTATCAATTTTCGCGTTGGTTACTGAATGATCATGAAGTTTGGGGTCGATAGCGGAGGTATAGAGCTCTTTGGCCTGATCCCGATATTTTTGGGAAATAGAAAGAAGCATTCCTACATTGTTTGGTGCAAAGAATTCGAAGGGATTTTTTGAGTAAGGAATTATATCTAATTCTTGAAGCACCATAGATCCAACCTCCACCCCATTTTCTAGCTTTCGATGCCATACTGGTTTGTTGATACGGGTATCAAAGACATCATATTGTTCAGGGTGAATACAATACACTAGTTGGTTCTTGCTCATTTGGTAAAGTTATAAAAAGCGATGGATACGTCTGTAGGTTACAACGTAGGGAAATCTATTCAGTAATCTAAAAAGCTACTTTCCTTAAGTCTGCTAACAAATAGTTCGAGAAATGCCCAGTTTGGGCTATTTAAATAACTAGACCTTACTGGCATTTATCGAATTACTTTCTGGTAAGCCTAAGCAACTTGCTTTCTAACTACTCGGTTCGAACATCGACAGGATCATGAGGTCAGCACTTTAGTAGGGAAAACCCAAAGAGATTCTACCCGACCATCTCACATATAGTTTGCAACAGCTAGCCACAACTTTTTATATTATTAGTTTGGGGCAAGACGAATTGAAAAAATGATGGAAATGTCTGTATATTAGAACTCTTCTAAACCTGTTAATTTGAATGGTAACAATCACAGCAGTTAAGTTTACTAATTACAAAACGTTCAAAAAATTCTCCGTTTCACTTACTGATTTCAACATTATTGTAGGCCCAAATAATGCTGGTAAATCCACTGTGATTGGCGCTTTGAAGTTGCTTTCTGAAGGTATCAAAAAAGCAAATGCCAAAAAGCCAAATCCAATTAGAGACATTGATGACAAATTAGTATTTGGATATGAACTTGACTTAAGCCAAGCTCCTATCGCGACTGAGAACGTTTTTTATAATTACGACGATACAACTCCTGCCATCATTAGGTTTACCTTGTCTAATAATGCATTCATTACGATATTTTTCCCATCTGTTGGTAGTTGTTTAATGTATGTAGAATCAGAAGAATTTGCTATCAGGTCTCCAAAAGATTTCAAGCAATACGTGTCTATAAATATTGGTTTCGTCCCTATTCTCTCACCTGTGGAAAACCATGAACAATTATTTCAAAAGGAAGCGGCACGTTTAGCCATTAGTTCGCCAAAGGCGTCAAGGAATTTCAGAAATATTTGGTTTCACTACGGTGACGATTTCGATGAGTTTAAGGAGTTAATTAATTCTACTTGGCCGGGTATGGACATTCAAAGACCTGAGCCTGATTTTACTCAAACTCCGACGGTGTTAAACATGTTTTGTCCAGAAGATCGCATTCTTAGAGAAATTTTTTGGGCTGGTTATGGTTTTCAAATCTGGTGTCAAATGTTGACCTATATAATCAAGAATAAGGATGCAACATTATTTATTATTGATGAACCGGATATCTATCTTCACTCAGATTTACAAAGACAATTGTTAGGGATTTTGAAGGAACTTGGTCCAGCCATTGTGATTGCCACTCACTCGACTGAAATAATCACTGAAGCAGACCTTAGTGACATTTTAATCATTAATAAAACTTTTGCGTCTGCACGACGAATCAAAGATCCATCACAATTGAGAGAGCTTTTCAAAGTCTTAGGTTCAAGTTTGAATCCAGTGTTGACGCAAATTGCGAAAACAAAAAGAGTACTATTTGTAGAAGGTAAAGACTTTGCTATTTTATCAAAATTGGCTAGAATATTAGGTTTCAAAGATGTCGCGAATAGAACACATTTTGCAGTAGTTCCAGTTGAGGGTTTCAATCCAGCTAAATTAAGATCATTTAAGGAGGGAATTGAGAAAACAATGGGCTATCCTATTGTTTCTGCCGTAATTTTTGATCGAGACTACAGATCGGACAATGAAGTTATACATGAGCTAAACGATTTAAATCGTGGAAATTTCTTTGCTCATATTCATTCCTTTAAGGAATTGGAGAACATATTATTAATTCCAGCTGCTATTCAAAAAGCCATCGAAAAAAAAATTAAGAACTCCAACGAGCGAACTGGCGATTGTAAGACCTTTGATATTGGGATGAATGAATTGTTGACAACTCTTACAGACGAATTTAAGTCAAATATCTTCGGCCAGCTGTCCTCTCATCAATTAAAATTTGAAAGATCAAACAATAAAGGAGTCGATGATTCTTCGATGCTGCAGCAAATAAATAGAACCTTTGATGATAAATGGAAGTCTTTAGATGATCGATTAAAGATGGTTCCGGGTAAAGAGTTTATAACAGCGATTAATAAGTATTTACAAGAAAACTATCAAATTAGCCTAACTCATTCTAACATAGTTGATCAAATTAGCAAACAGATGCTGTCAACGGAAATAGTTGCCCTAATGACCCAGTTGAATGAATTGAGACGTCAGCATTCAAATGATGAAGATACCTAAATTTCAATCCTTCTTATCCATAAGCGCTTGTGCGAAACTCTTTATTAGGTTAATCTACTAAAAACGTGTTAATAGCTATAAGAAATCTAATTCACTTTAAACTCAGTAGAAATTGCGGAGAGCTTTATAACACACGATAAGATTGTTTTGTCTTCGGCAATTCAAATGAAAGGCAAGCTTATAACAAATGATGAGGAAATAAGAACTTATGTCGAAGCAACAAGAGCTGTCGAAATCGTTTTTTAAAATCGCAACTACCTAAATGTTAAAGTGTGCATTTTTTATGTAGTGTTTGCTGCCGCCTTTTTGCTTATAAAGCAAAGCAAGCCATGTTTTGGGCTGCCCAAAACGTCTTGCCGGGGTACCCGGACCCGATCTACCTCACTTCGTTCCGCATATCAAAACTGTATAATGCTATTCAAACCGCTTTTTAGCCTGTAACAAACAAGCTGCCTGATGCGCTTAATAATTACGGCGATGTTTGTAGTAACGTCGCAGCGATAGCATTTAGAGAACATGGCACGACCAAAGGTATCGGAAGAAAACAAACGAACGTACAAGATAACTATCCGGCTGAACAGCCGGGAGCGGCTTCGCATTGAGGAAGCAGCCAAAAGTTACGGAATATCGACCTACCGGCTGGTACGTGATAAATTATTAAAAGGCAAATTTCCCGAACCAAAGATTGCTAAAACAGATATCGGGGTTTACATCGAACTGAAGCGGATCGGGAACAACATCAACCAGCTTGCGAAACACGCCAATTCTGGCAAGTTTCCGCTGGACGTACGATCATCGCTATTGCAGCTCCGTGAGCAGCAGCAACTCATCTTAAAACTTTTATTGTATGATAGCGAGTCAAAAGATCGGTAAAAGCTTCATGGGGGCTTTTCGATACAATGAAAAAAAAGCGCATAACCCGGATAAAAGCAAACGGGCTATACTGCTGGACAGCAATTTTACGGCTGTTGACCATTGGGGAATTCAGCGTGAAGTGGAAATAGTTAAAAGCCTGCGGCCCTCGCTTAACCGTTATGTGTACCATACCAGCCTAAATTTCCACAAAGATGACCGCCTTGACAACAAAACACTATTGGCGATTGCGCACGAATACCTGTTAGCTAACGGTTTCGGCGATAACCAGTATATGATCTACCGCCATTTTGATGCTGATCACCCACACTTACACCTCTTAGTTAATCGAATTCGTTTCGATGGCAGCGTTGTTTCAGATAGCAATAACTACCGGAAAAGTGAGGCGATAATTAGGAAGCTGGAAGAACGCTATAATCTCGTAACGGTAGAATCAGCACATTGTGTAACCAGTAAGCGGCACAGCAGTAAATCCACAAATTTAAATAACTATAAAAAGAGCGATCACGGTAACATGCATATTGGTCATCGCGATAATCATTTATCTGTTGAACCGGGTAGCGATCTACCGACGGACAGATATAACATTGAAACATTATATCAAGATAACAATCTATCTCTTGAACGACGCAACTTAATAACCAGGCGTGCGCCAACAAAGGATGAACTGGAAATGATAAACCGGACCGGCTTGGCATCTGAAAAGCTTTTGCTCCAGGAGAAGCTATCGCTTTTACTGCCCGCCCGCCGCGTCAGCATACAGGAGATCATCGAGCGTTGCGAGCGGTATGGCATCTCATTGCTATTCAACCAGGCATCAACGGGCAGGGTAAGCGGCATTACCTATTTCCACAACGAGTTTAAGATACGCGGACAGGCATTGGGTAACCGCTTCAAATGGAATGAGATATTAAAACACATTGACTATGAACAAGGCAGAGACAGCGCGGCGATTAGCGCAGCAAACGATAGGACAAGAGCAAAGTACGACCATCGGCAACCCGCAGCAACCTTCGGCAATGGACACCGCATTGAACGACTTCCTGCAAACGATAAAGGAACTCACAGAAAAGACGGCTATCACCCAACCGCTTTTGCGGGAGATCATACAGCGGCAGGAAACGATAGAACGGGAGTTGAAGAAAAGCAAAGCCAATCACCGGGTGCTGATTTACATCATAGTATTGACAGCCATCCTGAATCTTATAGGCTGGATACTGCTTTGAACATTAGTATCAGCGACGATGTGGATGATGAGGCAATTTATGGAAGAGATCGGCATAGGCAGAAAAAGGCAAGAATTAATAGAAGATAACAAAAAAGATATGTTAGCTCTTACTACTTTAAATATCGACTTAGTTTTACTACATACCAATGGGGTAGTTGAAATAAACGCTATTATCTGTTTTTAATTCAATGTGGGCAGGAATACTCAGTTGATTTTAAACGGACGCAATCTGTTAATTTTTGGAGCGGAGTCGCTGGAGCAAATTGAAAGGAGCATTTCATTTAAACATTTGGCTGGTCGGATGAATGGGAGGCGCAATTGCAACAGGCTAAAGCAGATTTTCCTGCTGTTACCTATAAATAATTGATGTCCGCAATTGTAAATTCAAGGGAGGCGATGTTAAACATTGCCTTCTTTGTTTTAACGAAAACCGTCTATAAAGTTTTCTGCCAATATTATCTTATTGATGGGGTCAAATGGGAAGAATATAGTCAAAAACATCGCCGGAACATCGTCTAGAGGATGATCAACTTTTTAGGCTGGTAATTTACAATCAAGTCATCTCGTAGATATTTATTTTGCCCATATTCAAAGCAAGGTTTTATTACCTAAGCCAAGAATTTCGTTCTATCATGTCAATATATTTTATAGAATTAAGTTAGAAAAACCCCCAATTTCGGTTACTACAAATCTCCCTTTCAGCAATCAATTTTGCATGGCATTTGACAGCCGTATATGGTAATACGGTTTGGCAATATGCATAAATCACTTTATAATGAGAAAAATTGTATTACTAACCGGAGCTTCTTCCGGTATCGGGTTGGCCTGCGCTAATAAGTTGAGTCAGGAGGGATATAGGGTCTATGGTAGTTCAAGAGAAGTGGAAAGTCTACAGGATGTGCACTTCAGGCCAATTGAATTAAATGTGACGGACGACAGATCTGTATCTGAAGCCTGCGATTATATTTTAGATATTGAGGGGAGAATAGACATTCTTATTAATAATGCAGGTAACGGCGTTGCCGGACCCGCTTATCAAATGCCTATCGCTTTAGCAAAAAAACAATTTGAAGTAAATTTTTTTGGCGCGGTCAGGATGTGCAACGCTGTACTGCCAGGTATGATTGCCAGAAACGAGGGGCTTATTGTTAACATTGGTTCGCTAGCAGGGCTGTTTGGGCTACCTTATCAAAGCATGTATAGCGCCTCAAAATTCGCAATTGAAGGTTTTTCTCAAAGTCTGAGAATGGAGCTGCGCAATACTGGTGTAAACGTCACAGTTATTAATCCCGGTGATTTCCGCTCCTCTTTCAGTCAAAACCGAGACAAATGTTCTTTTTCAATTAAAAATGAGAATCTGCAGCAGGAGTACGAGGCGGCTTTAAAAAGCATGGAAAGGGATGAAATGATAGCGCCGTATCCTGATCAATTGGCCGAACGACTGCTTCAAATATTAAATGCTGAAAAGCCCAAGCATAGGTATTTGGTCGGACAGTTAGGTCAAACCATTGTCCCCACCCTTAAGCGAGTTCTGCCATGCTCGGTTTTTGAAAAATTAATGAACCGTCATTACGGCATCAAGTAGACCTGTAATCAATGGTAAACCTTTAACATTGATAATGAAATTAACGGCCGGATAATTAGGTAAATAGGTGATTATTTTCCCCTGAACCGGTTAGGTATTGCCCGAAGAGCTAACGGTAATTTTGGTTGGACAATTAAGAAAGAATTAACTTATGAACAACCAATTGAAAATGTTTTTAAAAGGGCGGAAAATTTTGTTCGCCACAGTACCCGCTGATGGTCATATTAACCCGCTTACAGGCCTTGCCAAGTTCCTTCAGGAGGAAGCGGAATGCGATGTTAGATGGTACACAGCTTCGATTTACGAACAAAAGATGAACAGGCTCGGTATCCCTCACTATCCCTTTGCGAAAGCAAGGGAAATAACCGGCGAAAACTTGTTGGAAGCACTTCCGGAGAGGGAGTTGATTACTGATCCAATCAAAAAAATAAACTTCGATATGATCCACATCTTTGGTGAGCGCGGTCCGGAGTATTACCAGGAAATCAAAGATATCTACGAGAATTTTCCATTTGAGATCATGGTAGCAGATAATCTTTTTACGGGCATTCCATTTGTCAAAAACCTGATGAATATACCGGTTATCGCTATAGGTATTATACCGTTAATAGAAAGGTCAGCAGATGTTGCACCGTATGGTAGCGGCCTGTACCCGCCAACGACCATTGAAGAGTGCGAAAATAATGCAAAGATGTACGCTTCTTTTGGTGAGATGATGCAAGAGTCTACACATGTATTTGATACTATTCTTGCCGCACATGGTTTAGAAGCGCCGGAGGGTGGTATTGGAGATAAACTATTGCAAACATCAGATGCTTACCTTCAAATTGGCGTCCCATCATTCGAATATCCAAGACAGAATTTGGGAAAGAACATTCAATTTATCGGTGCATTAATGCCCTATCTTAAAAAAACCGGTAGTGCTACCTGGGCCGACGAACGTTTAAATACCTACAAAGAGGTGATCCTGGTAACGCAAGGCACAGTGGAAAGGGATATAAACAAATTAATAGTACCTACACTCGACGCATTTGCTGGAAGCAACATTCTTGTTGTGGCTACTACCGGCGGTAATGGTACCGCAGAATTGCGTGAAAGGTTCAACGCACCAAATCTAATCATTGAAGATTATATACCTTTCCAGGATATTATGCCTTATTCAGATGTTTTTGTGACGAATGGCGGATACAGTGGTACCTTGCTGGGGATTCAGCATCAGTTGCCTGTTGTTGCAGCGGGTATACACGAAGGTAAAAATGAAGTATGTGCTCGGATCGGCTATTTCGAATACGGTATTAACCTGCAAACAGATACGCCTACTGCCGATGCCATACGAACGGCCGTAGAAGAGGTGCTGAACAATGATAAATACAGGAAAAATGTGAGTAAGCTACTCGAAGACTTTAAGTCTTATCCTTCTGAGACACTATGTGCTGAAGCGATTGCCAAATTACTTTATACGAAATCGTCAAATAGCCAAAAATCAGCAGTTCTAAATTAAGTGTAATTACCAGTTCAAAAACTACAAAAGCCTTCCACAGAAGGCTTTTGTAGTTTAGTAGAATTCATCTGTCAACAAAGGATGATGTGGCGACGTTTCTTATTTAAAAAGGCTTCTGCATGATTTAGCACACGGCATCTCATGCCATAAATCCACGGTTTAGAATAGGTTTTTCTGACATGATGCTGTTCATATCATGCCAACTACTTAAAGCTTTTATGATAGTGAAATTCCGACGCTTTTACACCCATTATGGAATAATAGGCTAAGCGTCATCATGTAAATCTCATGATGACGCCTTAAATGTTGTTAAACGTTATAACCAAAGGATATATAGTAGACAGCACCAACTGCCGGATTGCCATAAGCCGTATAGTAGTATTTGTTTAATATATTTGAACCAGCAAGTTTAACAACGGATTTAATTGTTGGTATCTTATAATTTACCTGACCATCTAAGGTTCCAAAACTATTTACCTTCCCGGCTGCGAAAGGTGTTGCCCAATCAAAACCATTTTGCCACCTGAAATGGAGGTCATCCCCACATTTTTAAAAAGATCCGGTTTGCTAATACCTAAATTTAGCCGGAATTTTGGGGTATTGAAACCGTATTCATTTGCGAGACGAGCAGGGAGATGGCTGATGTCGTTATAGGACAAATTGCCCTTTAATAGGTAACCTCTATGCCGGTAGTCAATCCCGGCAGCCGCACCATAAGTCTTTACGTCACCGGGAACATTGACCGGAACGTTATATGCTATAAAATCATCACTTCGGCGCTGGTAGACGCTGGTTTCTGAAATGAAGTTATGGTAAATCGAATAATAAGCATAAGCATCAAGTAGTAGATCGTCGGAAATTAAAATTTTGTCGCCGGCTTCAAACAACTGTATACTTTCAGGCTGCACCCCATTCAGGGAAAATTGATGAGTTTTTAAAATGGACACATCGGGCTTACCCACCGCCAGTGAGCGTTGATAGAGATAGTAACTATCAGCTGTAAATGGCTTGTTGTCATAAAGGTCATATTTTATGATCATCTCAGGTAGCCCGCCTATCATACGGAATGACCCTCCACCGGCCGCCAGGTCCAAATATTGGTTTTGGTTGGTCGGATTTCGGTAGCCTGTTTGGTAGGAGAAACGGAGATGATGGGCAGCTGATAAACGGTATACCATTGTTAATCTCGGAGTAAATCTTCCTTTAAAATTCTCATTTTTATCATAACGCCCGGCAAAGTCATCTTTAAGCGGTTGTCAAGAAAGCCTCGGTCTGCAATGATAAAAGCTCCGAACTCACCGGTGTTCAGGCTACGGTCGGCATCATCAAATATCGTCCCTGCCGATCTTAGCTGGTATGCCCGATAGGAACCGCCTGCCTGAAGCCCTATCGTTTTGGACATGAGATCAGAAAAATCGTAGAACCATTCATAATGATAAAGATTGGATTTGTCGTTGAAGCGAGCGCCATTGCCTGAGCTTATTGTGTTGTCGCGAATCTTATCCTTTGCTACCTTAAATGAAGAATCACCTGTACGCAGCCAGCCATCGTCGGCTGCTGCCCTCGCTGCTGCGTGGGCTTGCGCTTCGTTGGTTCCCGGTGTTAAGCGTGCAGCAATAAAGTTGCCGACATATTCAGGAAACCATTGTTGAGAGGGTTTGGCGGTTTCATTAAGATAGCTTGCCAATATGGAAGTAACGTAAGAATCGCCGGAGCGCTCTCTTGTGGTGTAAGCTCTAACATAAAACCGATCACCTTTGAGTTCTAATTTGTACTGACCTACAGTGAAGTTGGTAAGTGCATAACGGTCGGAACCCGTATACATAGTTGAGCCTTTTCCCCATATCGCTTCGGCAACCGCCTGAATGTTTCTGCTCAGATTGTAATACAAAGCACCTGTTGTCTTGAAGGATTGTGCGTTACCGTCAGCCAGGTTTTCTTCTTTATACCCCGTTCTTGATATTGATTGGTCCGGCAAAAGACCCGGTAGATTCAAACCTGCGTAAAATGCAGCCGTTTGCGGGTTGTTTTTCAGGAACATATTGATCACGTCACGAGAAGGTACCTTACCACCGTTCGCTTCCTTGTATTCTTTGATAAAACTTGTTTCACCAAAGCTTACTACCGCTTGTGCTACATTTTTCATATTTTGGCTAATCTCATCACCATAAACATTTACGCCGTCATAATTCGGGTTAGATTGTCTGTCGCCTTTCTTTATGCTTCTTCCTACGCGATCAAAATTTTGTTCGTTACCGGCTATCCAGTCGTTGGCCCGTAAAAAAGAGTACGTCGCCTTTATCCCAAATTTGTTGTTCCAGCTTTTTGCAATCCGGAGATCTGCCTGATAGTAAGGTTTTACGCTGGAAAGCGGGTCATTGATGTGATTAATGCCGCTTGAATATTGAAAGCTGATGCTTGGGTATCTGAATGGATCTTTAGATTTGATCAGCAAAGTTCCGTTAGTGCCTCCCGCACCATAAAGAACAGATGCCGCTCCCGGCAGTAGCTCAGCACTTTCAATATCGAGGTCGGAAAGGCCGGCGATTTTCCAACTGCAAAATTCAACCCTGGTACCATGTTATCCATCCCGTCAACAAATTGATTAAAACGGTGGTTGGCGTCGGTCGCGAAACCACGTGTACTAACCGAGCGGAACGTGATGCTTTGGGTATTCATATCGACACCTTTCAAATATTGTAAGGCATCATAGAATCCAGTGCCAGGTATATCTTTTATAGCAGAACCATTGACCTTTTCAATGGTTACAGGCGATTCCAGTATTCGTTCAGGGACACGCGACGCTGATATTATAACTTCACGCCCCATGACGGACTTCCCCTCAAGAAAAATATTGATCAACGAATCCCCTGAACGAAAGTCCTTCTTGGAAATTAGGTAACTGATAGCGGATACGCTGATTGATCCGTAAGGATTTTTGGTGTCCATTATCAGACTGAATTTTCCATATTTATCTGTTGCTGTAGAAAAGCCGCCAGTTTCCAGGGTAACTGAAGCGCCAATCACGGGGTCTCCTGTTGTCTTATCGCTTACTTGACCATGTAAACGCACATTTTGAGCAGATGCGGTGGTAATTGCCAATCCCACTAGTGAAAGCATCACTGCGTTGCGTAATTTTTTTTTCATTGTTTGTTGCTTTTTTGGCAAACATAGCCGTCGAATGATTGGGCTTGGCTCCCCTAAACCGGGTACTCTCTTTAGGTAAATTCCGTATACGTATGGAGTGAAAAGTGGTGCCTCAGTGCCCACTTTTGGGGATGATGGCAATCGCCCGGCGTGCCTATCTTCGGCCAAAAGACCAGCAAAATATTGGGGTGAATAATTCAGCATGGCGCAACTAAACAGAACAGATATCATAGCATTCACGGCCCTGTCGCTTGACGCTAATCAACATCAAGGATTGCCTTACGGCATCCCGCCATGGTGGTGCTACTCCATTGCGGAAGTCAGTATGTTTACTTTGTTTTTTATGTGCCTGGTACACGCCAGTGGAAAAGGTCTTCGTGACGTCATGTATCTTACCGGCGGGCTTGTATTCGGTATTTTATTGGAGTATCTGGAGGTGATGCTTGGCAACTATCGTTATGGAACTTTTGCCTTAATGATCGGCAATGCTCCGTTTCAGGTGCCGCTTTGTATCGGTGCCGGATGGGGTATTATCATGTATACAGCACGACTGTATACAGATCATATACAACTTCCTCTACTCGGCGCGGCAGCTGCGGACACGCTGATAGCGCTTTGTATAGATATTAGCATGGATGTCGTGGCCTACCGTACGCATATGTGGCATTGGGATTGGACGCCCATGCAGTTAAATCCTTTGACAGCACAATGGTTCGGTATACCCTTTGGTAATTTTGTTGGCTGGCAAGTGGTTGTTTTCAGCTATTCATCACTTAGTAGGTACTTTGAAAATCGCATCTGTAAACGAGGAAGCTGGAGCTGTAGTTATGTCTGGATAGCTTTAATATCAGTATGCTGTTCTATCACTGTGCTGTTTTTTTCAACAGGCGCTTTTCATTGGTTAAGTAAACATGTGCGGTTTTTATCAGTCCACCGCTTTATTGGCATTACTCTTATGCTGTTTGCTTTGGTCGTTAATAGCTGGCAAAAGCGCTTGGTGCCCCAAACATCATTACCCAAAATTACTATGTGGGTGCCTGGATGGTTCCACTTATATTTCCTTAGTTGCTTTTTTGTGTTGGGTTTTTACCGTGAAAATATTTGGATGACGGTTGCTGCAATTGCCAACGGGCTTACCGGATGCGTTTTTCATTTGCATTTAAGAAAGCTGACAAAAAACGTTGAAGGGCTGGTTGATCACCCATTACCTGATAAAAAAGAAATCTAAGGTTCAATATTTCGGGACAGGTAATCACCATTTTCAGGTAAGCGTACAACATATATGGGGATTGGTCCACTTTCATGATCACGCGAACTTTGTATCAGTAAGCCCTTGTTTCAAATCGAAAAAGGGTTAGATAAATAGCGTGTTATGAACACTTTTCTCTTCACCACTTTTTTTGCTGCTATTTCGTTCAGGATCGCATCAATGATCATTTCGATTATAAATGAACGCCGCTTATTATCCTTAGGTGCCCGTGAGTTCGATCAGCGTAATTCAAGGAGATTAATTTTCCTGCATCTTCTGTTTTATATAGTCTGCGCTTTTGACGGCTGGTATACTGGCCACTTCCTCGAAACAAACATTGGGTTGGCTGGACTGTGTCTATATTGCTTTTCTATAATAGCGCTTTACTACGTTATATACACCCTGGGCCATATATGGACAGTTAAGCTGATTATAGCACCCGAATATCTTCATCACCTAAACACAGGAAGATTCTTTCGCTTTTTCAGGCATCCCAACTATTATTTGAGCGTAATACCCGAGTTGATAGCAATAGCCATGATCTTTCATGCCTATTGGTCATTTTTAGCTGTTTTCCCTTTATACATGGCAACCCTCATTACACGCATCAGACGGGAGGAGAATGTGATGAAGCAATTTTTTCCTAATTACTGAGCGTTAGCTAACATCATTTGACATGAAAAAGATCAAAACTGTATTAGCGTTTGGTGGCATATACTTTATTTGGGGAACCACATTTCTTGCTATTGCTTACGGGCTTAGAGGTTTCCCGCCATTTATACTTTCATCTATACGCTTTCTCGCTGCTGGGTTGTTGCTGATGGCCTATCAGTTACTACGGGGGGAGCGACCCTTTTCCATAATTGATTGGCTAAAAAACGCAGTTTCGGGAATTTTGATCTTAAGTTTCGGAACAGGACTATTGGCTTGGGGCGAGCAATATATCAGTTCAACAGAAGGTTGTATCATCCAGGCCGCCGCTCCTTTTATATTTATTGCAGCAGACAGGCCGCAATGGAAAACGCATTTCTCAAACAAGAAGATTATTGCCGGACTGGTAATAGGTTTTATCGGTTTGGTATTATTTCTGAGCGGCGGTTTGTTAGCGTCCGGAGCAGTGAGCCACGCAAAATTAATCGGTTCGGCAATGGTAATTGTCAGCTTATTCTTTTGGGTAGGCGGGTCACTTTTTACTAAGAAGCAACCAGCAGCTTATTCAATTGCTACGAACACCGCCCAGCAGTTAATTTGTGCAGGAATTTTCAGCTTGCTGTTGGCTACGGGCAATGGTGAATTTAAATCGTTCAAAGCTTTTCGAGTACCTGACCAGGCCTGGTACGGGCTGGGATATCTGATCTTGTTCGGTTCATTAATGGCTTATTTCTCCTACCAATACCTGTTATCGGTTGAGCGACCGGTTATCGTCAGCACGCATACTTATATCAACCCTTTAGTCGCGGTGTTTGCCGGATGGCTACTTGCCGGGGAAAAGATTACAGCACTTCAAGTTGCCGGCCTCATAATTACACTTGCCGGTGTTTTTATTACCAATATGGACAAATACAAGTCCAAAAAGAAATCTCCAAAATCGGTCGTGGTCAACATCAAGGGTCGCAAACATTCACTTCGGCTGATTACTTCCGAGACTAACCGTTAAATAGATTGATCAGATGCTTAACATCGGTCATGTATACCCGATGTTCGGGGATTTCCTTCATGGTCTTGCCAATGGATATTTGGAAAATACAATCCACTTAAAACATAACAATGAAACTAGTTAAGATCACCGTTATCCTCTATCTAACTTTATTTGGCGGTTTAACAAAAGCAAAGTGCCAGTACCTTATTCAGCTTACTGAAAAAGCAGTTAACCCCAAAGACTTCAAGAGCAATCAGAATCTCACTTTAACCTACTACGACAAGCACCTCGCTTATTACAGCGATACTATTTTACAAATCCGGTGCAAGAATTTTATAAACGACCTGTCTGCGGTGTGCAACTTTCTTGAAAGAAAATATGCCGGCCAGGAAAATACCAGTCGTGTACACGTGGTTTGCATGATGAAGAAAGACGGAGACAGGTGCTTCCAGCTATTTGCTGAAAACTTAGCGGGAAGAAAAGTATTGGTTCAGCCACTACCTGGGGCCGATGATGACGAAATCTTTTGCGATCTGGTTGCAGGAGTAATCGCACTAAATGAGCCACAACTGTACGGCACAATGGATGTGATAAGGCCTGTTGTTTTACACAACAGCGTTGAGAATATCGTCAAAGAGGTACTCATTACGAAAAAGCTAAGGTACAAGGGTCGTATCGATTAATACCCAATCGCTAAGAAACCTACAAGGTCAATTATCAACAATTACTTACCAATAGCGGTAACACGAACCGTGATTATACCAATTTAAAATGCAGTTACAAAAGACTAATTTACTCAGCAGCGGAATTCCGTTTGCAGCTATTCTTCTTGCCGCACTGGGCTATTTTGTAGATGTTTATGACTTGCTGCTATTTAGCATCATACGCGTTAACAGCCTTCAATCACTTGGACTCACTGAAAAACAGATCACTGAAAAGGGTATTGTTTTACTCAATATGCAAATGACAGGACTGATGATTGGAGGTGTGCTGTGGGGCATATTAGGCGATAAAAAAGGACGGCTCACCGTCTTGTTCGGCTCCATATTTATCTACTCGGCTGCAAATATTGCTAACGGCTTTGTCAGTACGGTCGAGGCATACGCCCTATGTCGATTTATTGCGGGTTTGGGTCTTGCAGGTGAGTTGGGCGCAGGCATAACTTTGGTTGCCGAGTTAATGCCCGCAAGATACCGTGGTTACGCTACTTGCTTTGTCGCCGTGATCGGTATCAGCGGGGCTGTGGTGGCTTTTTTTACCGCGAAGCTGTTTGACTGGCGTATGTCCTATTACATAGGCGGAGCGCTTGGAGTAGTACTGTTACTCATGCGTATTAGTGTCGCCGAGTCAGCAATGTTTGTAGAGGCGCGAGGCAAAGATGTCAAACGGGGCAGCGTCCTCATGATAATCGGTGAAAGGAAGCGATTGCTGAAATACGTTCGCTGTATCCTGATAGGCTTGCCCCTGTGGTATGTTGTCGGGGTTTTAATTTCCCTGTCGCCTGAATTTGGTAAGGCACTTAAGGTAAACGGTATAGTGAACGCAGGTATCGCTGTCGCATTATGCTATGGCGGGTCAGTACTTGGCGGAACCCTCAGTGGTTTGATCAGTCAATACCTTCAAAGCCGCATTAAGGCGGCTATCGCTTTTACCTTGCTATCAGGTGCTACTGTGATTGTGTTTTTTGCACAGCGGCAGATTTCATTATACGCATTTTATACCATTACAGCACTTATGGGTATAGCGTCTGGCTACTGGGCGTTGTTTGTTACCATGGTAACCGAACAATTTGGTACCAATGTCAGGGCAACCGTATCTACAACCGTACCCAACTTTGTGAGGGGTGCGGTAGTGCCGATGATGTTATTGCTTAACTTTTCTACCCAATTTTTCAACTCCCTGGTTGCCGCAGGAATCTTGGTTGGAGTGATCTGCTTCGGCCTGGCCCTATTGTCGCTCGCCAGGCTCAAAGACACTTTCTGGCAAAATCTGAACTACCTGGAAAAATAATTGGCAAGCAGCTGTCTCTCTACCAATAGTTAACATCAATTTAAGTACTGCTTATTTATATGAAACTACTCCGTTGGTTAAAGACTAATTTAGCGCCTGTTTTGAAGGAGCTTTGGCGCGATTCAGGCTGGTTCCGCTAAGTTCAAATATAGTAAGTACGATAGCATCATAAGTCCATGCCGGCCGTAACGGTACTGTAAACCTCTATAATCATACATTTTCGGGTGTGTATATTATGCAGCATGGGTACGCTATATTTATTGTATCAATCATTTATCAACCGAGTAAAAAACAAGAAAGCGCCGGCCATTGGCCGAGCGCTTCCCTCTCAATTATATTCAGGTTTGGTGTTTATTGTTGGCGCAACTTCAGGTCATTAAGACTGATAGTATATTCGCGGCGGTCTTTTTGCCATTCAATGGCATATTGCTGCGGCACAAGCGCGATTTGCTGAATTTTAGCACCTTGAGCAATAGGTAAGGTCACGTTAGGCTTGGTCTTCAAATAATCCAACGCGATCATCGGTTCTAAAAAGATAAACTTGCCGTTGTATGAGCCATAAATAAACGTTTTTTCGAACTTCTTTCCATGAAATTCAGCGGCGGTGGTATCTGCCCAATGTTTGCCCATCTTTGGTTCATTGGCGCCGGGTATGTAGTTCTTAGGTATAAATTGAGCTGCAGGCAATATATCAATCTTAGGGTCGGTTTCGCTAGTGCCTATAGCGTCTTTTTCGCTTTCGGATATCATGTAATAATGCACGTCAAAATGCGGTACATTATAAACACCCTCTGGGCCATGCCCATGAACGGTATAATCAAAAGATATATGGTTAATAATAGACTTATTATCGGCGGGCATAGGGAGTACGTAAGCCGTGTTATGCTCAGGTAAGCCGCTCAGTGCATCTTCGGTAAAGTTAAAGCCGATCTCGGCCGGGCTGCCATCAGCATTTTTTACAATATATGATCGCGCCTGGCCATTGCCTACCTTAACAAAACTGCCATAGCTTATGCTGGTTGCAGGTGTTTGATTCGAATTATCATCTTTGCTGCACGCTGCTAAAAGCAGCAAGGCGCTGCCCATTGTAAGGGTTTTGAGTTGTTTTAAAAATCGCTTATTCATTATCAAATAATTAAAAGTTTATTTCTTTAACGCTACTGGTTCGCTGTAAATCAAATCATCCAGTACTACAAGGTCTTTTTGGGGGCCATCCTGTATGTTTGGTGCGAGGGCGGTATTGCCTGAGGTGATCTTTATACGGGTGATTTTATATTTATGAGTGTGTAACCCCACAAATGAAAAACCTTTATTGGCTACCGATGCCTTGTAGCGGCCAAGTAATTTGTCGTCCTGGTAAGCATCAATGTAGGTCGACTCCGCATGATCCACATCGGCAAAGATGACCCCGAACGAAGTTACATACGCCGGCGTGTTAGTACCCGGAAGCATGAAAATTATCTCGCTTACGTTGGTGCCTTTTGGAGAAAATAGTTTTGCCTTACTGAACGCCTTGAACTGACTTTTGAAAGTGGTATCTATTTCAGCAAAGTTTGTTTCGCTAACAAGTAGTGAGGTATTTGCAGGTTGGTATATCAGGCCGCGTTTTCTACCGTCGGGTGCATCCTTCTCGGTAGCGTTAAAAAAAGTAGCCGGAAACGCTTTTGGGCTGGTAAAATCAGCAGGTACGCCATCCCAATTGATTTCGCGGCGCCCGCCGTTTGTTATCGGAGTACTATTTAACGGATTGCCCGCATGTTCACGGAATTGGTTTATCTTACCTATTATGGCCGCACTATCTCCCGAAGCAGATGTTACTTCTATAGCTACATCCATGTCTTTGCCCGGAGACTGAGCATCATCGTTTTCCTTGTCGCAACCTGCCAGCATAAATGCACAAGCTGCAATCATCATTGTTTTTTTAGATATTGACTTCATATGAATTTAATTATGAAGCAAAAGTGCCCCTCCTAAGCTTGTGAAAAAATCACCTAATACGTGTAATGTATCCCCGCGTTTCGTAATTAAATAATCGGTCAATCGCCATAATAATAGCAGTCAAGGGCAATAACGATTATTTTTTACTCCCCAGAGATAGCATACAGCTAACCCATCTAGTTCAAGTAACAGCCCGGGCCAGGTATAACCAGGTTTGTATATAGTCAGCATAATGCGAAACAAAGTGCCGCTAGTATATGAAGGGCCGGAATGTACGGCAACCATAAACTTCATACGTTCACTCCGCAGGTAGTCGTTTCTTTTTGAATGTTAATTGCATGATGATACACTATACATCCAACAACCAGCAAAGTGCTTCGAATAGTTTGTGCGCTCCGCCCTACAAATAGTATTATCTTGTTTCCTGTATCTTTCTTTATAAGCTCTTTAGTAAAGTTATTTGCAGGGTTTTATAGCACGGCACTTATGGTAGAAGAAACATACCGGTAAAAGCAATAACAAGCCAAGCACTGCACCCCCTACAACATCGGTGAACCAATGTGCACCCACATATATTCGTGCTATTGGTACGGTCAAAATCATGAATATGCCAACCAACCAGACTGTTGACTTAGTGAGAAAGCTCATGCGTGACAGGTAGCAAGTAAGGAAAATATTGAAGCCAAAAAAGAGTATAACCATTACTACTGTACTGCTGGGATAACTCGCCGAACCGTTTTCTATCAGTATCCGCGCGTATTCGCTTTGCGGACGTAAACGATATATCCATAGTTTGATAAGTGAAGCGACTAAACCACCCACAAGGGGAAATAACATCAAGACCGATTCAAACCGGTAGCCATGGCAGTAATAAACTAAAGCGGTTAACGCTACAAGAACTATAAAGGGTAATGTGCGACCATTAAAACTGATGCAACTCATAACTTGGTCAAAAAAAACGGAGGTTCTGTGTTGGATAATCCGCGTCACCCAAAGGTCAAGTGAATTTAACGGATGATCCCTGACAAATACTGTGAGTAAAAGGAAAAAGGCAGCAATCAACGTGAGTGAAAGTAAAAAGGTAAGCGTGGTTGGAGAGGGAATGCGCATAAGTCGTTTTCTTTTAAGCCCGTTATACAAAAAGGCAACCGGCTGTGAATACAGGCAAACTTACCGGCTCACTTTATGCTCTACTATTACCTCTTTTGTTGTTACACTCACCAACAGCGGGCATCATGCTGGTATAATTTGGCTTTTTATAGGTTTCAGTGCAGCGCCCTGCATCACCTTAAACGGTAGTAATACGCACAGTTTTGGTTATGTTTTCTCAACAAATGGCAGGGTATTTTTGCCACGCAAACCGGGCAATTAATTAACTAATAACATTGAAGCAGGTATCATCATTAAATCCGGTACGCAATTATTAACAATATGAAATTAAAAGTATTTAAGGCCTCAATACTTGTAGGGCTGTTGACCTTTCAGTGGGCCCATGCCCAATCCGTAAAAGACACGACCAGTCACATTGTAAGCCCGGTTTACGATGGCCTGGCCATTATCGAAAAAATCCATCCTGTAGTGATTCATAACCATGAATCTTCGTCAGGAAATTACACTAAACGCTGCTTTAACAGGTTGAGCTTTTTAAATGACGAGATCAAGCGTGTATGTCCGTCACTTATGATAACAGAAACTAAAATGGTGCCTTCAGGTAAAAATAACTTTCGAAGTGTGACAATAGAACGGGTAGATACAGAGCAACTGTTACCCATACTTGTAAATGCAGTACAAGAACTTCAAAGAATAATTAAAACAAACAAACAGTACAGCACTTCCGAATCGCCTCGTTGATATAAATAATTTCACCTTTCAGGCAACTTTAAAAAAGAAGGGGACGTAATCGATTATATAAATCCAGGTGGGAATTCATATCCCCAAATTTGGGGAGATGAATTGGCAGTTAATGGGGGGCTAGGCAAAGGATAATTAAGTATTTTCGCGAATGGTTTTGTAATCAGTGAGTTGCATCTTCTATCAAAGCACTAAGGCACGCTGATAAGCTTACCTCCAAACCAGGGGTGTTATAAAGAAATGAATTGCAGAGCTGCCATAACAATAACCTTGTATTCGATAGTCTTCCTACTCCGGGGGATGGCTTTCGGTATAACGCCGGATATTTTCTTTAAAAAAATCGGTGTAGAACAGGGGCTTTCCCACCGTAAAGTAAATTGCATTATTCAGGACCGCAGAGGATTTCTCTGGTTTGGGACAGATGACGGCCTGAACCGCTTTGATGGCAAGTATTTTGTCAGCTTTCGTTATCAGCATCATAACAAAGGTTGTATTTCCGGAAACATCATCAGTGACATCTACGAGGACAAAGACGGGCTGCTCTGGATTGCTACGCAGGATGGTGGAATGTCCCGATACGATTACCGGCTACCCGCAGCCCGGCAGTTCAAGCAATTTCGACATAATCCGCACAACCCTGACGGTATACCTGAAAATACGATCAATAAAATTGCTGAGGATGCCTCCGGTAATCTTTGGCTTGGTACGAGCAGCCACTTCACAGTCAGGTTTAATAAGAAAACCGAGCGCTTTGATATACCGGTGAAAAAAGGAACCCGCTGCGTATATGCGTTAGCGATGACTGACCATGACACCTTGCTTATCGGTCGTGCAGGCGGTGGGTTGATGAAGATAAATACCCGTACCTTGGAAGTCAATACCAATCCCAAGTACGATGACCTTTATGCAAAACTTCCACATGTTACAATCACTACCATCTTTAAGGATCAAGGCAACAACATATGGCTTGGCTCATGGGACAAGGCAGTATATCGCTTGGATGCTGCAACTGGCGAAGAACAAGTTATCGGCCGGCAACTTCATCAGAAAAGTATACCGCCCGATGACTACGTGTCTTTCGCAAACAGTGGTGATAGCGGTATCTGGATGGCCGGAAAGAATACCGGCCTGGTACGCTATGAACCACGCACACAAAACATAACACGCTACCGGCACGAAGATGCAGAAGAAGGAAGCATTGCTGACGATCATGTTAACGTAGTATACCGGGACTTCAAAGGTGTGCTTTGGGTGGGTACCAATAATGGTATCAGTATGTATAATCCGCTATTTAAACCTTTTGTACAATATCAGTTACCTGATGCGGCCACAGATGTAATTACATATGATTTCTATCAGTTAGACAATGGCCGGCTATTAATTGGAACCAGCAATGGCTTGTATTATAAACATGAAAAAACCGGGAAGCTGACCCACTTACCGTTGAAATACAGGGGACAGCGCTTAGCTGTTACGAAGTTTTATATGGACGTTGATCAGCGTTTTTACATCGGCACCGACTATACACTTTTTCGATTTGATCCGTATGAACTAAAACTCTGGCCACTGCCTCACACCGACGAAGATCCGGTAATGAAAAAACTTATCAGTTCAAGGATTGTGTCCATCGTACGTGATACCCTGGAACATCATCCTGTCCTGTGGGTATCTCCTTACGGACATTTTCTTGCCTATTACGATCTGCATGATCAAAGATGGGTTTCCAGGGCAGATTCTGGCAGGACCATACTCAAACGATACAATATCGCAGATAATCTGATCCGTAAAATTATAAAAGACAGGAAGGGCAACCTGCTTCTTGCGACTTTCAAAACAGGTATGGGCTTGTTTGAAGGCGGGAAAAAACCCATTCGTTATTTTATGAATGATACGGAGAACAGATATACGTTAAGCAGCAATGATGTATTTGACATTCAGGAAGACTACAGTGGTAACTTATGGGTGAGCACCTTCGGTGGAGGGGTGAATTTTTACAGCTACAGAAGACATAAATTTTATCATTTGTCAGAATCAAGTAACCTTACCGAAGGAATGCAACTGGATCAGCAGGATAACCTGTGGATGCTCTGTAACGGTCACATACATAAGTATGACCCGTTGACTCGGGTTTATAGTTGTTATGATCTTCCTCGCCTGCAACATACAGGGGGGGTTACAGGCTATATTTTCAGAGACAGGCAAGGGACATTCTATGCGGCAGGTGTAAATTATTATATCACCTTCAGGCCAGAGGCAGTGGCAAAAATACGGCCGGACCCCATGATCTATTTCACGGACTTCCGGGTGCATAATAAGTCTTTTAACCAGTTCCTTTATCAGAAAAAGGTGGAACTTAATTATACAGAGAACCAGATCAGCATTGAGTATGCAGCGCCTGAATATAGCGGTGATAATCTTCAATACGCCTATATGCTTGAAGGATTTGACAAGGATTGGGTTATAGCCGGAAAAAAGAATATTGCTGAATATGCTAATTTAAAGGGGGGGAATTATAAATTCAAGGTACGGGCAACCAACTGGAAGGGATCTTTTACTGAAAAGCAAAGCGAGATATTTATCATTATTACACCGCCTTACTGGCAGCGATCTTGGTTTTTCATACTGATGATCTTCCTTGTCGGCGGACTGATCTACCTTATTTATCGTTATCGAATAAATGTGCTCCTTGAGCAGCAGGCAATAAGAAATGGTATTGCCCAGGACCTTCATGATCAGGTTGGTGCAACTTTAAGTAGTATTTCACTTTACAGTGAGGTAGCCCGTAAACACCAGGAACACGGTAACCAAACACAGTTAAACCAGGTGCTCAATATCATCAGCAATACGGCAAATGAAATGGTTTCGGAAATGGGCGATATTGTTTGGGCCATCAATCCCGGAAACGATCATATTGAAAGTGTATTTAACCGGATACGGCAGTACGCTGAACCACTATGTGCTGTAAAAAAAATAGACTTCAAATTAAGGTATGATCCGGGTATTGTTTCCGGCACCGTGGATATGCGGGTGCGCAAAAATTTGTATCTCATCATTAAGGAAGGTATCAACAACGCTATAAAACACTCACAATGCCGGCACCTGATGGTTAGTCTGTTACGCAACGGTGAGATAGTTGAATTGATGATATGCGATGATGGCATTGGCTTCAATTTGGAACAGGCGCTTATTCAAAATTCGGGGATGAACGGTAATGGAGTTAAAAATATATGGAGCCGTGCCGAAGATATGAAAGCGGATATTAAAATTGATTCCGGGCGCAGTGCCGGAACGAGCATCTGCATTTGTTTCAATACCATACGTTGTAAATCCTTTAAAGCAATAAAATAATAAAGCCCATGAGTATCAAGGTCGCTATTTTTGATGATAATAAGAATATACGCAACAGTATTGTTCTTTTACTGAACACTGATCCGGAATTTGAACTGGTAGGTACATTTACAGATGCCAAGAACTGTGTAGAAAAAGTGTTGTCATGCCGTCCGGATGTAGTTCTTATGGATATTGAAATGCCAGGCGTCAACGGTATAGAAGCAGTAAAAATGCTGCGGCAGGAAGTGCCGAACATTTCGGTGATCATTCAAACTGTTTTTGAGGACGAGGACAGGATATTTGATTCATTGAAAGCGGGTGCATCAGGGTACATCCTCAAAACCTGTTTAAAAGATCTTGGCAATGCTATCCGGGAAACAGTAGCAGGTGGATCCCCCATGACACCGTGGGTAGCCCGCAAGGTGCTTAATATGATTTATAATTCAAAGGAATCTAAGCGGGCACCTAACATGGAATACAACCTTACTGTGAAAGAAAAAGAGGTGCTTACACATATTGTAAATGGTTTAAGTTATAAGATGATTGGCGGGGAAATGAACATCAGCTATGAAACAGTACGCAGCCACGTCAAAAAAATATATGAAAAATTACACGTTGCCTCTCTTACTGAGGCAGTGGCGAAGGCCATCAATCAACAGATCGTTTAATCTAGTACCTGTTAGCCAGACAACAGGCCACACCATTGTTGATGCAGCGGTGTGACCCGTTATTACTCCGATGAAGCTCATTTAACACCTATTAAAGAACTACAACGGTGATCCCGGAGGACCAATGGTCTCGTCGCCTAAAGCAGTTGAAAGGCTATTGAATATTTCCATATTAGCCGCTTTGACCGGTGCTCCGTCTTGTATAGTACCTGCAAAGCCGGCTGCCCGAATTACTTCGGCAAATCCTGCCGGTGCGAACACGGTGATAATATGAGCAGGTTCATCACCCGTAGCTATCAGCGCGTGGGGCATTCCTTTAGGTATGGTATAACCTTCGCCCGCTTGCAGTAGTATTGTACCTGTAGGGGTCTGAATACTTAACTCGCCTTTTATAACATACTCTGTTTCGATATATTGGTGATGGATGTGCGGAGGTGTTTTTATACCAGGTGGCACATAGCCAGCAACCAGGTCATACGTACCGTTTGTATCGGTACCGCTGGCAATAATTTTGCGATGAATGCCTAACAGCCAAAAGTTTTGATCCATGAGTTTTTGCTTTCAAATATCGGCGGGCTTTTAATATGCAGATATCCCCTAATGTGGTGATTGTTAGTAAAAAGCGGGGATTGCCCGGCCGGAGAAAGCCTGCTTATTTTGCACCCGTTCCGGTCAAGTTCGGAGTAATAAAAATATATGAAAACAACGATTTATCTGTTCGTGCCCGCATTAGTGCTGGTTGTAGCCATGCTGTACGCCTGTGGCGAACCCGCAAAGGGCAATAATGAACAAACGGCTGTGAGTGCTTACCCTGACAGCATTGTAAAAAAAGGCGAATATCTGGTCACGATAATGGGCTGCAATGATTGTCATTCGCCGAAGCAAATGGGGCCTAAAGGTCCGGAATTGGTGCCTGGCCGCATGCTGTCGGGGTACCGGGAAAGCCAGCCCTTACCTGATTTCCCGGCTGATGCATTAAAAAAAGGCTTTGTTGTAGTTGGAGGCGACATGACGATAGCGGCAGGGCCCTGGGGAATATCATTTGCAGCCAACCTTACACCCGACGAAACCGGCATAGGTAACTGGACCGAGGCTCAATTTAAAAATGCCCTTACGCATGGCAAATATAAAGGCCTTGACGGTGGCCGTCCACTTATGCCGCCAATGCCCTGGCAAAACTATACCCGCATGCGAAATGATGATGTAAAAGCGGTGTTTGCCTATCTTAAATCTATACCGGCGGTAAAAAATTTAGTACCTGCTTATCGCCCTGCAAAACGGTCCTGAATTAATAGCCGCATTACTCTTATCAAAGCATAAAAGCCGCGGTATTAACCGCGGCTTTTATCGTAATAAATGTTCTAAATGCTAAAGTTCTACCCAGTAATTTCGGGTAGTTATTTCACCCCTGCTGTGTGCTGCAACCAGAAAATCGGCGGTTTGACCTTTTTCGGGCCTTTCGTTGTCGGATATCTTAATGTTTATTTTGTGTGGCTTTTCATCTGAAGTAAAATCCTGTAGGATTTCCTCTATCTTGTTACATATGGCTCCAATATCAGTAGCCTGCGGCTGACCTTGTGCTCCAGTTTGCGCATCTATAGTCATCTGTAATGTTAGTCCTTTCATATTTTTTTTTAGTACAAAGAACCGTCAAATATACAGGCTTTTAAATCCCCGAAAGCGGTCGGTTACATCCCCGTTTAATGTATGCGCTAACTTGGTACACTTAAACATTTTAGGGGAATTAATTACCAGATAATGGTGATGTGGGCGGCCAGAACTTACTTGTTCATTTGTACATGCTAACAACCTGCAGGTGTAAGGCGTAATTAAATCTTATAATATGCAAACTATCAATTATCAAAAACTTAAACTCATGGCTGTAGTAGCCATGGCTGTCGCCACGCTATCTTCTTGCCGTAAGGACGTTGCCAATCATCAGGTGACAGATGAAGCCGGCTCAAGGGAACGCCAAACGAAAACTGCAGCCAACGGTGGCTACGAAATAATTTGGGCAGACGATTTCGAAAACGGGCTCGATTCTACGAAATGGACGATAAGCACGGGAAGTCCGGCCATTCGTCACGAATTGCAGGCATATGCAAAATCCAACGTTAGGGTTAGCAATGGGTTTCTTGTGCTTACAGCAGAAAAGAAGGCCACAGATGGGCAACAATACATGTCAGGAAAAATCAGCACATCAAACAAGTTCACTACACGTTATGGACGTATTGAAGCGCGGCTTAAAGTACCTAACGCGCTGGGCCTGGCGGCTGAATTCAGCATGTTTGGACAAACACCTGACGGTACGGGTATACCCGAAAGCGGTGAAATTGACATCATGCAGCACATTAACCGTGAAAGGCAGGTTTTAGGTGGTATACAATGGGCAAATGAGGGGCACGCTATTTATCGAGGAAACTCCCCGGACGGTTATTATTTCGATTATCATATTTACGCCGTGGAGTGGGATCCGCAGGAGATACGTTGGTATATAGATGGAAAGCAATACTTTAAGGCAAACATTGCCGATGGTATAAATGGAACCGACGAATTCCACAAGCCGTTTTTCATCAACTTTAATCTCGCGGTTGGTGGAGATCTGGCGGGTATGACCATCGATCGTAACCTTCCTACCAGCATGGTGATTGATTATGTGAAGGTGTTTCGTTTGATAGCACCTGATTCAAGAAACCATATAACCGCATAATATGTATGCTGCTTAAATGTGCTGTTTGGTATTAAGGATAAGCTGCTCACCTATTGTGTGAGCAGCTTGTTTATAAATCAGCTGTGAGCGGTCAGTTACAAGTATTTAATAGACGTACTAACATCATGAACAAGCTACAAACACAATCTTACAATTTCACAAATCTTGCAGATCCTACAGACGCTGCCTTCCTCTTCATTGATCATCAAAGTGGATTTTTACAGACGATTACGCACGTTTCATTAGCGGAACTCCGGAATAATGTACGCACCCTTGCTAAGCTTGCTAATACAGTGAAGGCTCCGGTGATCTTAACGGGGATTGACCCTTCAGGGGCTAGCGGGCCGATAATTCCTGAAATTATGATTGAAGCGCCGGATGCTATTTTGGTTGAACGGGCATTCGAAATCAATGCCTGGAACAACCAGGATTTCATTAACGCAGTGAAGGCTACAGGAAGAAGAACCTTGGTAATTAGCGGTATTTGGACGAGTGTTTGTGCTACTTTCCCGGCGTTATCTGCATTAGATGATGGATACACTGTATATGCGGTGGCCGATGCTTGCGGGGATATAAGCCTCCAGGCGCATGAAACAGCTGTTAAGCGCTGGCAGCAGGCGGGTATCATACCTGTAAGCGTGAATAGCATTGCGGCGGAAATGCAACAAACCTGGAACAGAGATGACGCAAATACATTCAGAAATATGTATGCCGCCATTGCACCACATTACCGTGCGCTTATTGAATCGCTCGAAGGCTTTAATACTTGATAGCCTATCAATGAGTAAACTAAAATTCTAAAGATGATTCCAATGCCCCAACTGCATTTAACTGTTTGGGGCATTGGTTATTTTGCAAAGATTTTTCTTGACATTATAATTCACTTGGAAAAGTGATCAGTTTTTAGACTTTATTAGAAATTTATCTATTTACGTTGCAAATCAAGCGCCCTTACCCTTGTAAATCTCCAGCTTTTCACGTTCGCTTTCAAGCAAACGCTCTAATAGAACGATTTTTTCATCGTATAGTTCAACGATTTTTTCAATAGGATTGAAACTACAATGGTAATTCATAACTGCAACCGACGTAGCACCACTGTTTGAGCCGTCATAATTATTTTGAATATTGTAAACTGCCTTTTCTTCGTCGAAGTTTTTAATCGCTTCAACAGGCACTTTCAAAATGGCCGCTACTTGTGCAAGTATATCTTCCTCGATAGTTTCTTTTGCTTCCAGCAGGGAAACCCTTTTTTGGCTCCAGTCTTCGCCCAACTCGAAAGCAAGCGCTTCCTGCTTCAGCCCCAGCATTTCGCGAAAGCGTTTAACGTTGCGGCCATGGTGGATTTGGTTGGGTTTTTCTGCTGTTGTGCTCATCGGGTATAAACGTAAGGCTTAAACAAATATAGTAAAAAATGCCCTTTTTGCCTATTGCGGCTTAAAGGACTATCGCAAAACTAATTTATCCCAGTGCCATTCTTCGATAGAATATTCAGGAATAGTTTAGAAAACACCTGCTTTTGAAATTTGATAGGCTTGCCAATACAGACAGGCATTAAACTCAAATTCTATGCAAGCAGATAAGCAGAATGATTGGGGCAGCCCCATAAAATACCTTACCCTGAAAGAGATCGGCGACCCGGTGGCAGCCATGGACGCATTCTTCGACGATGACTGGCTGCCCGACCAAATGGCTCGTTTAAAGTCATGGCGGGAGGCAATATTCAGTAAGACCTATTATACCGACAGAAACGGCAATCCCGGCAGCCTGTTAAGTTTCCACGAATCGAACATCAGTCTGGTTGAAGCCGCGTGGGTGCTTTGGAAACGCGGCCAGACTATCGGAGTGATAAACGCAGAGCTTATTCCCAGCGAACGTGATACATGGCGGGATTACCCGCAAAACCTGAGCGAAGCGGAACTGTGTGACCCGTTTTCGGTTATCGGCAAAATCTTTAACAAATACAGCCTGCCGGACTACCGGGTTCAGCTATATGAATGGCTGGAACATGGCCTGTCCCGTATCAGCGGCGAAGGCTGGGTCGTTACAGGTGATTTCATTGCCGTTTACGAGAACCTGCAGAAACTGTATTCGGCTTCATGGCTGATCTACCAGCGTAGCAAAGCGGTACCGCACTTAAAGAATAGCGGCGGCTTTGAGGTAACTGCCGAACAAGTTACCGAAATAACAAGCAATCAAGCGAACGGCGTAACCCTATACCAGTTGAATACTGTAATCCCATTGGTCTATAACGATATACTCAAAGAAGTAGTTAATATAATACTGAATAAGGTGCCGACCGTGCAAGCCATCATCTATCTTGGCGTGAGACCGGATTTCGCTGATAAGATATTTCTGTTGGTGTTGACATCAGACGATGAGCAGCGGCAGGCACAGCATCTTAATGGCAACATCGAACAGAGTTGTGAAGCAATCGCGAAGGTGACTGTGTTGGTACATTACGCCAGCGCTTTTAATACTGCTGTTGCCAAAGGCAACCCTTTTTTCTGCCGGTCATTATCATCCCCTATAATCTATTTATCGGGTGGTCTGCTGTTGCCGGTGCCTCCCGTTGCGAAAGCTTCTCCGGATGCCTTAAAGCAGGCCGACTACTGGCACCGCTGGTACCAGCAGGGCAAACAGTTCTATGATACCGCCGATTGGTGCATCCGGCAAAAATCGGCTAATGCAGCGCTGTTCCTCTTGCACCAATCAACTGAATGTTTATTGGTCGCTATCGTCCGTGTGGCACTTGGTTACGAGATCAATAGTCATAATCTTTCGCGACTGCTCGCCATCACGGAAATGTTCACTATGGATTTTACTGGCGTATTCAATCTTGAAGATGCGAACGACAAGGAGCTGTATCAGGTCTTAAAGAATGCTTATATCGATGTGCGGTACAGTGACAACTATGCCGCCAATAATGCAACGACAGCAGCGGTAAAAACTAAAGTACAGCAGCTTATTGAAACGACTCAGCGCATTTACAATAAATTCCTGTTGACAACCGATCTGTAGCTGAACTGTAATTAGTTTGCGGTTGCGGCAAGCTACGGCTCTCCAGCGCATACGTGCAGGGCAATTGTAGCCAGCCTCACCGCTTTTGCAGTAATACCGTTCGTACCTCTCCGTATAACTGCTTCGTCAGTTACATGGTTACTCTGTTCTGTGATAACAAGATACTGACTTGCGGTATATTTCAATTGTAGGCACAGGGAGCCACAAAAACGTAGCGTAACGATCAGTGAAGAACATAACGTTCTGCAGAATCGCTTTGGTGACAAATCCTATGACTGGTCATTATATTTTACAACCTGTGAGAGTGCCATTGAGAAGCATGCAATTAAATCTGTTAAGAGAAGGAACTTACTTTTTTTGCAATTCGCGATTTGCGAATTGGTCTATATTACTATCTCCCGGTATGATTAAAGGCATGCCGGCTGCGCACAGCGCACCGGTGTTAAGTGCAAAAACGTGATTGTGGTTGCCAAGGAATCTGAAGGTCTTTGCATTCCATCGCTTTTACAAAATTAGCAACGCAGGAAACTCGTAAAGGGTATATGAATGGCACAGATCGTACTGTTACCTTCCGCTGCGCCACCCTTGACAAGTTCCCTGCTTACGCTTCCGGTTGTTTAAGCGTTGTAATGCCTCGTTGTATGGACTGCCTTGGATGAAAATGCGGGCTTACCCGGGCCGGTTTCATGATTACTGTTTCCCCTTTTGCCTTCCCTCCAGTAGCTTTAATATGTCTTCCTGTTTATAGTAAAGGATGCCGCCGATCTTAGTGTAGGAAAGGGTGCCGTTCACACGCAGGGTTTGCAGGGTACCAGGCGATATCCTGAGCATGTTCTTTACCTGGTAGCTTTTGAGCCATTTCTTGGGTTCTGGGGTATTGCCGCCCAACACTTGTTCTATCTTCTGGAAGAGCCGCTGCTCGAACGCTTCCAGATCTTCTTTGGTGATGATTTCTGTTGCCATAGTTTTAATTTTTTTCAAAGCTAAAGCGTGTCAGAATTTATTATTCGGTAGTTCTTCGTACTACCGAACGATTTATTTTTTGACCTCAAAAGGGTATAAACGGGGTGTTTTGAATGTAATTCGAGCCTAAATAGGTGAGAATACCGAAAACGTTCAATTTTTTCGGTAGTTGTTCGGTAGTACGAAAAAGTTAAATCGATCATATACCGGGATAAATTAGAACGCTGCCGTTTTTTTATCCTGACTCCGGACGGTATGTTCGCCGAAAACAATTCATTGTGACCCCGAACGATCTGCTTACAAAACAGGATTTAGAGAAATTCAAAAAGGAACTGTTTGACCTGCTCACCCTTAACAGAATCAAGACAAGCCAGCACCCAAAAATAGCTGCGCAGCAAGGATGTCCGTGAGCTGTTAAATATCTCCAACGGTACGCTACACCATCTTCGGGTTACCGGCGCGTTGGCTGCCCGCAAAATGGGGAGTATTTATTTTTACAGCGCGGAAGACATTGACAAGGAACTGAACAAGGCTGAAAAAAAAAGCCCGAAGAGCTGATCGAGGTTAAAAGAGGTGTCCCTTTCAGTGTTCTTTTTTATCCAAAGTCAAGGCCGGGACAGGTAAAGCCGCAGCGTCCTATTTACATGCGTATTACAGTAGACGGCCTGCGTACAGAATGGTCGACCGGGCGACATTGTGATCCGGCAGAATGGGACAAGCATACCAAACGGGTACGTGGGACCAAAGAACAGGCCCGCTCCATCAACAGCTGGCTGGATGTATTATACTCCCGGGCGCACGCCTGCAGGCAGGAACTCTATCTTGCGGGAAAGCGTTTCACCCCACAGCACATCCGCAAAATGATGCAGGGGGAAGAGCTGGAACCACCGAAAATGCTGTCGGACGTCTGGAACTACCATACCAACCAGATCGCTGGCCTGCTGGGCAAAGGTTACACACCGGCAACACTACAAAAGTACAGGTCAGTGTTCCGAATCCTACGAAGTTCCTTTTGTCGCGGAACAAGCAGGACGATATCAAACTGGACGATATCGACTTCCAGCTGGTCAGGGATTTCGATTATTACCTGAAGACAGAACATAAGGTAAAAATCAACACCGCCGTGCAGATTGTAAAAAAGCTAAGAACGGTAATGAAGCTTGCCAACGAGATCAGCTGGGTCAAGCGCAATCCCTTTGCCGCCTACCGGGCAAAAAAGGAAGAAGTCCACCGGGAGTTTCTGACCACCGTGGAACTGAACGACCTGGCGGTAAAAAAACTGAAAAAGCGGCTGGTGTTAACGCGTGATCTTTTTCTTTTCAGCTGTTATACAGGCCTGTCGTACTCCGATATCGTCAGCTTGAAAGCGAAGGACATCCGCAAAGGAGAGGACGGCGGCATCTGGCTGGAAACGCACCGGATCAAGAACAACAACCGCGTGCGTGTGCCCCTGCTGTCGCCAGCGCTCCGTTTGATCGAGCATTATAAAAAATATCCGCGCATATTGGACGAAGATTTTCTGCTGCCGAAGATCAGTAATGCGAGGGCGAACTATTACTTAAAAGAAATCATGAAAGAGATGGGCTGGACGAAGTGGCTCACGTTCCATTGCGCAAGACATACCTTCGCGACAACGGTTACGCTGACCAACGGCGTTCCCATTGAAACCGTCGGACAAATGCTTGGCCATATAGAATATCCGGTCTACGCAGATCTATGCACGTGTGACCGATACCAAGGTCAGCCAGGATATGAAGCCCCTGAAAAAAAAATTTGCCCGGCAGGAGTTGACATTGACACAAAAGGAAGATAATTTAAATAAACTTTTTTAGATAAACAAAATTGTTTATTTTAGAGCATGCGAAATATTTTTGAAAGTTATTATGGGATACATCCGGGAAGAGTATTGGAAAGGGAGCTGAAGAAAAGGCACTTAAAAAAAGGCCCTTTTGCCATATCCATTGGTGAATATCCACAGGTGATCAACGAGGTGACAAAAGCCAGGCGCGGTTTATCGCCGCTGCTTTCGCTTAAGATAGATCAGGCGCTAGGATTGGAGAATGGCGCTTTTTATCTGTTACAAGCGCATTACGACATTGACCAGGCTCAGAAAAGATTAAATAAGCAGGATGCGCCCGCATTCCGCAAGGAATTGTTTTGGGATACTGACATGAAAAAGATCGACTGGTCGATACAATATAAAGCGGTTATACAACGGGTATTCGAGAGAGGGAATGAAGACGAAAAACAAGCCGCTTTAAATTATTATGGTAAAGATAAGATCCTGGAAGTGACTGGAAGAGACAATATAGAGGGCAATTCTTTAAAAATTATGGCTCACACACAACCTGATTGATATGCTTTACTGGAATACCGTGTCGCCGGCTTTAAAAAACAATCTCCTTACAATCATGCAAGGACAACCATTTAATGAGTTTCGATTGGTTGGTGGCACTGCCCTAAGTTTATATTGGGGACATCGGATGTCAATTGATATCGATTTATTTACCGATGCACCATACGGCAGCGTTGACTTTACTTCAATTGAAGCTTATCTGAAGCAGACTTTTCGCTTTGTTCAAGGCGATTTCGGTGCCAACCCGGCTATAGGCAAATCTTACCTGATTGGTGACAAAGAAAATGAGCTGATAAGCTGGATGTTTACTATTCGATGGATCCTTTTTTATGGCCATCCAATATGGTGGAAGCGGTACGAATGGCAACAGTGGAGGAAATAATTGCGATGAAAGTGGATGTTGTTCAACGAGGGGGAAGAAAGAAAGACTTTTGGGATTTACATCAGGCCATGCGGATTTATACGATTGACCAAATGATAAGCCTGCATCAGCAGCGCTATGAATGGACGCATAACAGCGAGTTGATAAAACGTAACTTTATTGACTTTTCATTGGCTGATAATGACTTTGACCCTATCGCTTTGACTAATAATGAGTGGATTTTTATCAAAGAGGATATAGTCGCTGCGATTGACCCTCCACGAAGAAGGCGTGGGCGCTAGCTTGTTAAGATTATGAAATACAAATTGGATGGTCCCGTTTAATATAGCAAGCATTATATGGAAAGCCTTATATCGCTGTAGTTAACTTAAAATCCATGAACCAGGCATCGTTATTTTAATTTTAAGCGAAGAACTAAAATAAGCAAGAAGCTTATTTTAGTTCCTAATGCATTTATTCAACTTGCTTCAGTTTGCCTCTAAGTCGCATCATATCCTCGCTTATTTTTTTATCCAGCACCCTTGCATAAATTTGCGTAGTGGCAAGCTTAGTATGGCCAAGCATCTTACTGACCGTTTCTATGGGTACACCATTAGAGAGCGTAATAGTCGTGGCGAAAGTATGACGCGCAACGTGAAAAGTAAGGTTTTTTTGAATTCCCGCATGGTCTGCTATTTCCTTTAAGTAGCTGTTCAGCTTTTGATTGGAAATAATGGGAAAGATGGTTCCGTTCGCTTCCGCGCGTATATTGTTTCTGTAACGCTCAATTATTTGCATAGCTTTTGGTAAGATAGGTGTGTTTACCGGAACCAAAGTCTTTTGGCGAAAGGTTTTGATCCATCGCTCTCCGTTTGACCCGACGACAATGTTTTCCGGTTTCAGATTCACCATATCCACATATGCGAGTCCGGTGTAGCATGAGAAGATGAAGATGTCTTTGACAATATTTAGGCGTTCTATGTCGAACTCTTTCGTTTCAATAGCATTCAGTTCCCATTCATTCAAAAACTCTTTGTCTACTTTTTTACGGCTCATTTTGAAGCCAACGAAAGGATTGGCAGGAAGCCAATTTAGATTCACTGCTAGATTAACCATCTTTTTAAGCCGGATCAGGTGTTTGAGAACACCGTTAGTATCCATTGGCTTCTGATGATCCTTCGGCTTATGGTTATATAAAAACAGTTCGAAGTCGGCGATGAATTTGTAATTTAAATCGCATAGATTGATGTTGTCGCTGTTAAACTTTTGATCGAAGAATTTGACAAGGTACCGCTGGGTTACGTAATAGTGCTTCATTGTGCCCTGACTGAGCAATGTATTCGCTTGCTCGTTATGATAGGTAATCAAATCTTTGAATGTTATCTTTTTTTCTTCTTTAACATTTCCCAAAAAAGCATCCCGTAATGTTTCTATGGTTATCCTGTGACCTTTAATCTCCAATTGCCGGTAATGTTCCCTGATAATAAGACGAACGTCATCCAGATATTCGTTGATCTTTCTGCCTTGCCTCGTGATTTTTTGCCGCACCCATTGGAAATATCCCAATGTAGAAGATCAACAACAACGCCTTTAAGCGCCAAATAGCATTTTGTGCCATTTACCGTTAGTCCTAAATAAACCGGTGCCTTGCCGTTTTTTTCCCTTTCTACACGCACTTTAAAGTGAATGCTCAATCTGTTTGTTGTTTTCATGCTTAATTTGTTTTGATACGTTTTCTATTCAGTCGGCATCAGGCATCGAAATGAGCCTTAAAATACCGTATCAAACAGACCCAAAAAGCACCAAAATTATTGATTTAAAAGATTGTAAATCAACATTTTACATACTAACTGAGTACCACAAATGTAAGCAACCTGACTTGGTACTCACTTTGGTGTCATAAACATTGAGAAACTTTAAATTGAATTGATATGGGTTTAAACAAAAAACCCTGCAAATCAGCTGATTTACAGGGTTTTGGTGGTTTCTGATGATCCACTTAGTGGGAGCAACAGGATTCGAACCTGTGACCCTCTGCTTGTAAGGCAGATGCTCTGAACCAGCTGAGCTATGCTCCCTTTTGTTTTGGTTCGCTTTAGTAGCGTTCCTTTGTTTTGGGACTGCAAACATAGGGCGTTTTTTTATTTTTTCAAAAATATTTTTTCAAAAAATATTTACTCGTTGATTGCCAGCATATTATTTTTTCGATCCCAATTTTCAATATTGATAAGTTATAGCATTTAGCGATTGAAATGGACGCAAATCATATTTACGCTTTAAAATGTTGAAAAGCTGATTTGTGTGGAAAACTATATTATTTTATCTTTTTTTAAGATTTTTGCAAAAAAAACTTAAAAAAATTGGTGATTATTACGAAAAGTTGATTTTAAAAGCCATAAAAAGGATATTTGAAAAATATTAATCAAAAAAGATGACTTTTTTGTGCTTTGTGTGTTAAATACATGTTAAAACTCAAATAAAAATTAGTTTTTTTCAATTCCTAAAATGTATATTTGATCCGTATAATTTATCGTCCTAACACAATACGTTCTTTATGGTAAATTTTATGAGGTCAGTTAATATATGAAAGAGAAAGTTGCTGCTTTCTCTTTTTTTATGCGAAAGCAATTTATGTGTTTGAACATTTATAATTTCCGATTTTGATTAAACATATCGGCTATTTCAGGCGTTAACAGTAAAAAACCAATAGTTATGACTGATATCACACCAGCCGAAAAAGACGGCAGATACCATTTTACCATTTCCTACTCCGAGCGTGAACTGTCATGCGAGGTGGAAAAAGAGCAGGATATATTGCGTGTTACCATCGATAAAACATTGCATTCTGATCTCAAGATCAATAAGGACGGCTCAGTAGAGCAGGTGCAGGGAGCGCCAATACCTGCTTCAACCATTGAATACATCAAAAAGAGGGTGCTGGGCTAGATCTTTACTGTGTTGATTTTCGGGTTTATTCCCGGAAATCAACTTAATACTTCTTCCAGTATCTCGTTCGATTTAATGTTGCCGAAACCTTCAACATGCAACGCGTAATATTCCAGTATTTTATCTATCAGATAGCGCCGCTCCGAATTGTCAATCTTTAGTTGCTCCGGTTTGGCAATGTTGATTTTCAACAGGATGGCAAAGTTTTGTGTGTGCGGGGCAGAAAGGTATAGCGTACTTTCAGGCTTCCAGTTGGTAAATACGCCGTTCTTCATGTCAAAATATGCTGAGCTATCCGCATTGGCTCTGTCCGGATAAAAGCCCAGGTATCGCGTAAGCTGCACCAGAAAAAGCAGATGGAAATTAGCCAGGCCAGACGTTTGGTGGTCCAACCATTCAATAGCGTTAAATATAAAACCGAATAATTGCTCATCCGGCGATTGTTGCCTTACAGCCTTATACAGCACTTCGTTCAAAAAAATGGCGATGCAGCTTTTAATAACATCATAAGGGATAGTTTGCAAAACCGGCGTCGCTTTTAGTTCTGATATGCGCTGTACGCTGCCGTTATTTTTGTGGTAAACTACCATATCAACCAAATGCAGCGGCTGCAGCATGTTGCGTGGTATTTTGGCCTTCGGTTTTTTTACGCCGTTGATGATGTAAGATTGCAGGCCGAATTTTTCCGTAAAAATTTGCACAATTACACTACTTTCGCTGTAATCGGTCGTCCTGAAAATTATGCCCCGGGTTTTATGCAGCATGTGTAGCCAGTAAATATAATTTGGGCAAAAATATGATCGCCCCGGTAATAACGGCAAATACGGCGGCAATAACTACGCATCCCGCGCTTATATCCTTCACATGTCCGGCTTTGGTGTTGTATTCGGGCGAAGCCAGGTCGGTAAGCAATTCAATGGCGGTGTTCAGCATTTCTGTAATAATAACCAGGGTTATCGTCAACGATATCCACAACCATTCGCCGGCGTTAACGCCTAAAAGCAGGCCCAATGCGACAGCTGTAACAGTAGCGCCAATGTGAATCCTGAAATTCAGTTGCGTAGCATACGCATAACTTATCCCCTTAAAAGCGTAACCAAAGCTGCGTATAACCTTTTTCATGTAAAAACGAACTACTTAATAGCTATTTAACCTGTAATGTATAACTTTCTAAACTAAAAATTCCGTATTTTTGCAACCTCTAAAAATTGAGGTAGAACACATTGATGTACAACGAATATAAACAGTTAAACTTATCCGAAACAGGTAAACAGATATTGGAGTTTTGGAAAGAGAACAACATATTTGAAAAAAGTATCAGCAGCCGCCCTGCCGATAACCCGTATACTTTTTATGAAGGCCCGCCATCAGCCAACGGTATGCCCGGCATTCACCACGTAATGGCACGCTCAATTAAAGATATTTTTTGCCGGTACAAAACCCTGAAGGGCTACCGCGTAGAGCGTAAAGGTGGTTGGGATACCCATGGCCTTCCTATCGAGCTGGCGGTTGAAAAATCATTGGGCATCACTAAAGATGATATTGGCAAAAGTATTTCGGTAGAGGATTACAACGAGGCCTGCCGTAAGGAAGTGATGCGTTATACCGACATTTGGAACGACCTTACTCTTAAAATGGGTTATTGGGTAGATCTGAATGACCCCTACATCACCTATAAAAACGAGTATATAGAATCGTTATGGTGGATACTGAAGCAGCTGTACAATAAAGGCTGGTTGTATAAAGGTTATACCGTGCAGCCATATTCACCAAAATCGGGCACCGGCTTGAGCTCGCATGAGCTGAACCAGCCGGGTACCTATAAAATGGTGAAAGATACCACCATCACCGCTCAGTTTTTTCTGAAGAATGATCAGCAGCATCCGCTGATGTCGTCACTATTCAGCAAGCCGGGTGAAGAAACCGCTATTTTAGCCTGGACGACTACACCATGGACGCTTCCATCAAACTGCGCCCTGGCTGTTGGCGAGGATATTGAATATGTAAAGATCGCTACTTTAAACCCTTATACCTTTAAACCGGTAAGCGTGGTGCTGGCCAAGGCTTTGGTAAGCAAATATTTTAAGCCGGAAGGAGAGAACGCCTCTTTTGACGATTATAAAGAAGGCGACAAGGTAATTCCGTGGAGTTTTGAAACTTCGTTTAAAGGTTCTGATCTTATCGGCCTGCGCTATCACCAGTTGATGCCGTATGTAACCAATGCCGACCTGGAGCAGAACGCTTTCCGCGTTATTCCGGCTGATTTTGTAACTACAGGTGATGGTACCGGTATTGTGCACACCGCATCAGTATTTGGTGCGGATGACTTCAGGGCCTGTAAAGAGAATAATGTACCATCAGTAATGGTGCTGGATGAAACAGGCAAGGAAGTACCGCTGGTAAACAAGCAAGGCCGCTTTGTTGATGAAGTGACTGACTTTGCCGGCCGATATGTAAAAGAAGAATACTACAGCAAGGAAGAGCGCGAGGAGCCAGGATTTAAACCGACTGACGTGCTTATATCCATCAAGCTGAAAGAAGATAACAAGGCGTTCAACGTACAGAAATATGAGCACAGCTATCCGCACTCGTGGCGTACGGACGAACCGATTTTGTATTACCCATTAGACAGCTGGTTTATTAAAACCACCGCCGTTAAGGATAAACTGGTTGGCCTGAACAAAACCATCAACTGGAAGCCGGAATCAACCGGTACCGGGCGTTTTGGCAACTGGCTGGAAAACCTGGTAGACTGGAACCTTTCGCGTTCGCGTTACTGGGGTACTCCGCTGCCTATATGGCGCGAAGAGAACGGCAGCGAAGAAAAATGCATCGGCTCGATAGAGGAACTAAACCAGGAAATAGAAAGATCTATCGCTGCGGGGCACATGCCTCAAGGCTTTAAGCTGGATGATATGCACCGCCCTTATGTTGACGATGTGGTATTAACGTCATCAACCGGTAACAAAATGCTGCGCGAGCCGGATCTGATTGATGTTTGGTTTGACTCAGGCGCTATGCCTTACGCGCAATGGCATTTTCCGTTCGAGAATAAGGACGAGTTTAAAAACGCTTATCCGGCTGATTTTATAGCCGAAGGTGTTGACCAAACCCGCGGCTGGTTCTTTACCCTGCATGCCATAGCGGTAATGCTAAGCGAAAGCAGCGACGAGATCAAAGCCATAAACGAGGCGGTTGGCAATGCAGGTATCGCGTTTAAAAACGTTGTATCAAACGGTTTGGTGCTCGATAAGAATGGCAACAAAATGTCAAAGCGTTTAGGTAATGCTACCGACCCTTTCGAAACAATTGAAAAATACAGTGCCGATGCCACCCGCTGGTACATGATCAGCAATGCATCGCCCTGGGATAACCTGAAGTTTAACATTGAGGGTTTGGATGAGGTGCGCCGTAAATTCTTCGGTACGTTATACAACACTTATTCATTCTTCGCGCTGTATGCCAACATAGATAAGTTTACTTACAGTGAGCCTGAAATAGCATTAAGCGAAAGGCCGGAGATTGACCGCTGGATCATATCGCTATTAAATACCTTAACCAAAGAGGTTGATGAGTTTTATGCTGACTTTGAGCCCACCCGTGCTACACGTGCCATACAGGATTTTGTTGACGCGCATTTTAGCAACTGGTACATCCGTTTAAGCCGCAGGCGTTTCTGGAAATCAGAAAACTCTGAGGATAAATTATCGGCCTACCAAACGCTTTACACTTGCCTGGTAACCATAGCCAAACTGATATCGCCGGTAGCGCCGTTCTTTGCGGAGCGTTTGTATAACGATTTGAACAAGGTTACCGGTAAAGAGCAATTTGAATCGGTGCACCTGGCTTATTTTCCTGAATACAACGCCAAGCTGGTGAACAAGGAGCTGGAAGAACGCATGCAGCTGGCGCAGGATGTATCATCGCTGGTACTGTCGTTGCGTAAAAAGATCAGCATTAACGTGCGCCAACCTTTGAGCAAGATATTATTGCCGATACTGGACAGGAACTTTGAGCATCAGGTAGAGCAGGTTAAAGAGCTGATACTTTCTGAGACGAATATCAAAAATATTGAATATATTACCGACGCTGCCGGGTTTATTAAAAAGAAGATAAAGCCTAACTTTAAAGCATTAGGCCCTAAAGCGGGTAAACACATGAAAGCCGTTGCCGATGCAATTGTTAACCTGGATCAGCAGGCGTTGGCGAAGTTTGAACAGGAAGGCAAAACAACTTTTGAGATCAACGGTTCGGTTTTTGAGATCGCGGTAACCGATGTTGAGATCATTGCCGAGGACGTACCGGGCTGGCAGGTTGCAAATTTAGGCAAACTAACCGTTGCTTTAGATGTTACAGTGACTGACGAACTGAAGAAGGAAGGTATATCGCGCGAGCTGATAAACCGGATCCAAAACCTCCGCAAGAGCAAGGATTTTGAAGTGACCGATAAAATTAACGTGCGCATCAAGACTGACAGTACCGCGCTTACCGATGCCGTGAACGCTAATATGGCGTACATAAAGGCCGAGATACTTGCTGATACCATTGTGTTTGACAATGAGCTGAGCGAAGGGGAGTTGACAACTATTGACGAAAACGAATTATTGATTTCTATAAGTAAAATATAATGGCAAACGAAACCACAAAGACCAGATATTCTGACGCGGAACTACAGGAATTCAAAGAGATTATACTTGAAAAAATGCGTACCGCTAAGGAAGAGCTTAACGCCCTTGCTTCATCATTAAGTTCTCCAAACGCTAACGGTACTGATGACACTGCAGGTACTTACAAAACTTTAGAAGATGGCTCGGCTACTTTAGAAAAAGAGCAGATAAACCAGCTTGCTGCAAGGCAAAAAAAGTTTATTGAGCAGCTTGATGCCGCACTGGTACGTATTGAAAACAAAACTTACGGTGTTTGCCGCGAAACCGGCAAGCTGATTCAGAAAGAGCGTTTGCGCGCTGTGCCGCATACAACGCTTAGCATGGAAGCTAAACTTCGACAGAATTAATGAAGGCATCGTACGTTAAACCTTTCCTTGTTGCCACGTTAGTGGTATTGGCCGACCAGGCAATCAAGATCTGGGTGAAGACCAATATGTACATTGGCGAGGAGATTCACTTTTTAGGTGACCGGGGCATGCTGCGCTTTATCGAAAATAACGGTATGGCGTTTGGCATGGAGCTGGGTGGAGAAATGGGTAAGCTTGCTTTAACCCTCTTCCGTATTGTAGCGGTTATAGCCATCGGTTACGGCTTGGTATATTTAATTAAGCATAAAAACCACCGCGGCCTTATTATGAATGTGGCCCTGATATTAGCCGGCGCACTGGGTAATATTATCGACTGTGTTTTTTACGGCAAGGTTTTTAATTATGCCCCCTGGTTTCACGGCCGTGTGGTTGACATGTTCTATTTCCCTTTAATCAGGGGTAACTTTCCGCAGTGGTTCCCGGTATGGGGTGGTGAGGACTTTGAGTTCTTCCGCCCGATATTTAACCTTGCCGATGCTGCAATATCAGTAGGTGTTATTATGATTCTGATATTCCAAAAGCGTTATTTTAAACAGGAAACGCCCGAACCGGTGAGCACTAACAGCGAAGTTGTAGAGGAGTAAAAAAACATTTTATATAAACAGAACAGGCCTTGCTAAAAATGCAAGGCCTGTTCTGTTTAATGCATACAAGCCTTGCTTTTCAGCGTAACATGCTTAAATTTGATTACACCAACACATCTGCTATGTCATCATACACCGATATCGAACTCATTAACAACGAGCCTATCCACAATTTTGAACTGCATGTTGACGGGCACCGCGCTTTTGTTGACTACCTGAAAAAGAACGATAAGTATTACCTCATACATACCGAAGTTCCGCAGGAACTGGAAGGTAAGGGTATAGCGTCAGCGCTGGTTGAAAAGGTTTTTGAATATATAGAGCAGCACAACAGTAAGATTGTGCCACTATGCGTTTATGTACAAAGCTTTTTAAAAAGGCACACGGAATGGAACAGGGTAGTAGCCTGATCTATTTAGCTTCTTTCTCTTTGTTGTCCTCGTCGTCTTTATCCTTGTCTTTCTTACGGTTTTTGTTCAGTTTGATCTTGATCTTGCCGTCGTCGCCGTCAGTTGCCAGCAGGTGCAGCACAATGCCCTTCATGCGTTTTTTACGTCGCTCTTCCGGATCGGTTATTTTGTAATCGTCCTTAGGGTTACGCAAGGGCACCTCAATGGCAATGTTTGTACCCGTACCCAGTGAGTAAACACCTGCTAAGTCGATATTTAATACGCTCGAACTGATCTGCATCGGCCGGATGTTAATCTTTTCGCCCCGCAGATCAAACGTGCCGTTCAGCTGTTGAAAGGTAATGTTATCCAGATCGCGGAACGGGAACGCAAATTTACCCACACTTTTTATGGGCGCGAATGATTTTAAAGCGCCATTTTTAAGATCAAAGGCCAGAGTGCCAAACATTGATCGTGGTACCAAGCTACCGTCATTAGTAATACGCCCGGTTACACTTGCGTTTGAAGATAAGTAACCGGTAAGGTTTTTATTGGTAAGGCTGCTTAGCCCAAAGTTATCAAACGAGTAAAAGAAGGTGCTGATATTTACATTGTACACCTTGCTTTTAATATCGAATGAATTGTATGGGCCGTTTTGTGTTACATGCCCGCTGATATTAAGTGAGCCACCCGCATGTTTAAGGCTGATGCTGTTAATGGTAACGCCATTGTCGGTAAGTTCGGCACTGGCAATGGCATCCGTCGCCAAAAATTTCTTGTAATATACCTTTTCAACCAGCATGTGCAGCTCGGCACTGGCTTTTTCAAAAACGTCATTTAACTGGTCGGCCAGGTTGCCGTTGTTGGTGCGCTTTACAGGCTTTTTGCGCACGTTGACCTTTTTATTTAAAAAGCTCAAAAACTCGCCCAGGTACATTTGCGGACTGCGCACATACCAGGTCAGCACCATCTTTTCCGGGTCTTTATAATACAGGTTCAAAAAGTTTTTTACCCGTCCATCCATATTCACAATACTGCGCCCGCTTTGCAAACGAATGTTTTTGAAAAGCAAATCGTTATCAGTAAAGTATAATGACAAGGAAGAGTTTTTGAAATTAAGGCCACGCGGCACATACGTCAGGTCGGCATTCTTTACATTGATGGCTCCTCTGAATACAGGTTTATTAAGCTGATAATCTACAATATCTGCCTTATAATGTAAATTCAGGTCGGCAGTACCTTTATTAAATCTAAGCGGATCACCATCAAACACATTGTTCAGCTTAGCCACATCAAACTTTGAGCGGAATGCTCCCGAGGCTATTGGCTTAATTAGGTTTACAATGGTAGCCGTATCCATAGTAAAAGGCATTCCCTTATAATTGCCGGTAAAATTGTATAAGCCGATGGCTGAATTTTCGTCGCCTAACTCTTTAGCCTTTTCGTAGCCATTAGTAAACATGCCGTTAAAACTGCAATTATTCATTACACCGCCCGGTGTTTTTAATGTAGCATCACTAACCTTACAGCGTACGTTAATGGCCGGATCACCGCCACCGCCAAAATCACCAACCAATGATGTAGTCACTTCCAATGGTTTTGATATAGCAAACATATTAAGCTTGGCTGAAATGTTAGGAGCCAGCAGGTCGGCTGCGTGTTTCCACAGCAGTTCATCAACCTTTATGTTGATCGTGAATTTAACCGGATCTTTAGCCGTTTCAAACTTTGCACCGATGATAAAAGGGTCTTCACCAATATTTAAAGTGTTGGGTGCTACATTTATAACGCCATCCTTTTCAGTGTACTGAATATCGAACGGTCCGCGCAATTGTTTGTCCTTTAAAAAGCTACCCCGTTTGGTGTTAAAGGCCAGGCTTTTTACTTTGGTATCCAGGTTAATCTTAGCTTTCCAGCCCTCGCTCGGATAGTCAACTTTACCTTTTAGGGAGTTGACGTAAAAACTAAATAATTTGTTGGCTTTTTGATTGTTAAGCGCAAAGGCTACGTTATTCAGGTCAATCCGTTTAATGATTGCCGCCGCACCTTCATCGTCATCTTTTTCTTTTTTAACATCCTCAGGTTTAGGCTTGCCTTTTTTAAACACTGCGGTATTGCTATAGCCGGTGCTATCAGTAAAAAAGTCTATTGAGGCATTGTTTATGCTGATTTTCTGAATATTAACGCTGCCGCCAATCAGTGACAAGGCGTTTACTGCCACTTCAACATCGCCCGCCTGTAGCAGCGTATGCTTATGCTTTTGCCATTGATTATCTTTCAGGGATACATTCTTTAATGACACTGCAACATTAGGAAACGCCGAAAAAAAAGTTGGGTCGAGCTCACCAATTACCAGCTTGCCATCAATGCTTTTATTAACGGTTTGGGTAATAAGCGTTAAAACCTTTTGCTTGTTAAAGGTGATATAAAGGGTGGCGGCAATAAATAAAAGCAATATAAGCGCTATTATTCCGCCCGCTACTTTCAGGGTGATTTTAAACCATTTAGGCATATATTCAGGTGATTAGAAAATATTACACCTTGTAAATGCAAAAGGTATTCCAATCAACCTGCCTAAACCATTCAGGAATGCTTACTGCTTCAGATGCTGCCAGATGATATCGAAAACATCGGGCGCGTTTACAGTGCCTTGCACAGCGCTGTCGGTTATCAAAACCGGCTTGAACTCATTAGCAACATTAACCCTGCCATGCGAACCTTTGATCAGCGTGGCATCCAACGGTATCACATCCATCACGTAGCGGAAACCGGCTTTTTTTCGCAGCAGTTTATAACCGGCGCGAGCCTTTGAGGTCATGAACATTTCAACGGGATCATACCCCGGCTTCTTGTGAATATCAACAACCCGGGCATAGTCGGGCGCTACAGCATCATCCAGCCAAAAATAGTAGGTAAACCAGCTATCCTTATCGGCCATTACCACGAGGTCACCGGCGCGTTCATGGTCAATATGGTATTTGGCCTGTTCCTCACGGTCAAGCACCAGTTCAACGCCTTTAACCGATTTAATGAGGCTTTTTACCTTTTCAGTAACCGACGGATCATTAATATAGATATGCGCGATCTGATGATCAGCCACGGCAAACGCTTTTGATGCGCCCGCGTCCAGTAGTTCCAAGCCACACTCAACGCGTATGCCCAACATATCGTGCTGGCGCAGCAGGCGATTTAAATGTATAGGATTATTTACGGGGGCGATGCCGTATTCAGATAGCAGGATGATCTTCGCGCCTTTCTTTTCGTAAAAAGTAACCAGGTCTTTTACTACCTCATCTATTTCCTTTAATTCAGGGGCGATCTTCGCGGTATCAGGTCCGAACTTTTGCAGGCAGTAATCCAGATGCGGCAGGTAGATTAGTGTAAGGGTAGGGTTATGCAGGTCATCGGTATGCATGGATGCATCGGCTATCCAGCGGGTTGATTTAATATTAGCACCCGGTCCCCAGAATTGAAACAGCGGGAACTGGCCCAGCTTGGTTTGTAATACATCGCGCAGTTCGGCCGGGTGCGAATAGCAATCGGGCATTTTACGGCCATCCGCCAAATAATTAGGGCGGGGCGTAACAGAATAATCGGCATTAGAGTACATATTGTACCACCAAAACATCATGGAGGTGGTGAAGGATGGGTCTTCCTTTTTGGCTTTGTCCCATATCTTTTCACCGTTAACCAGTTTGTTCGATTGTTTCCAGAATTTTATTTCGCTATCTACACGGTCATACCAGCCGTTGCCTACAATGCCGTTATCTGCTGGCCACTTGCCGGTTAGGTAAGCCGATTGTGCCGCTGTGGTAACCGCGGGTAAAAGCGGCTCAATGGTAGTGAGGTTTTTTTTAGCGATGTATTGTTTCAGGAAAGGGGTATGCTCGCCTATAACCGAGGTAGAGAGGCCAACAATATCAATAACAACCGTTTTATTCATAAGTACGATGTATTAAATGCTTAGTTTGTTTTTTACCCAGACCAGTTCGCGACTGATAGATTGTGCCATGGGTACTTTTAATTCCTGTGGCAATACGCCCCATGTATAAGTTTCAGCTTCAAGGTGTTTGGTGAATGGTTTGTTCTTCCAGATTTCCAGCACCTCGCTTATGTCACTTTGGGTTGATTGCAGCAGGCCAAAATCTTCCAGAAATATTGGCACGTGAAAATGCGCGCGCCATTCTGCGGCGTCATCTTTCAGCAGCAGGGCATCTGTCAGGTCAGGGTAGCGGGCAAGTTGCCCGTCATGCAACCGGGCAATTACCTGGTGCAGGTAGGTGGGCTCATCAAATTTGGCAAACTCATCTAATATGGCTTGTTTGTTATCCGGTTCGCCTGTAAAGGTTGCCTTGAGGGCAGCGCTGATCTGTATCTTGCCCGTAACAATGCCTTTAGCCTCTAATTCATCTATCACAGCCTGATGCGGCTCGTAACCAATGGCGAAGTGGCAAACATCATAACATAAGGTGATATGTCGCTTTATCAGTGCTTCGGCTTCATGGGCTAACAGGTCGCGCTTCTCCGCAAAATGGGAAATGCCATGAGGCAGCAAAACATGCTCGTACCAATCGATAAATTCACGGCCGGTTTCAAGCACACCGTCAGGCTCCGGTTCAATATCCAGGTGCAGTAAAATACCCGTTTGCTCATAAATGTTGCTTAACTCCTCGGCCACCAACAATATTTTTTTTGTGGCGACAAGTTTGGCATCTTCCATTTCAACGCCGGTATCAAACCAATGCTTGTAGCTTAATGGCGAGGTAGATATACCACCTTCCATACCCTCGGGGATCAATGCGGTTAGAATATGGAATAAACGCAGCGTGTAGGCCAAACGTTCCGTTGTTGTCCAATCGGGTGCGTGTACCTGGTCTTTCACCACCGTATCATGAAAGCCGCCGTACGGAAAGCCGTTCATGGTAAATACGTATGCATTATTATCAAACAGCCATTGCTTAAATTGATGCATATTATCGCCCATCAATATCTCCACACTGGCCTGGTTTGATAACCGCAGGCCGATACCCATTGGCTTGTTAGGAGATAACTGCGCCTTAACCTCCGGAAAGTTTTGTTTTAAGGCAGCGAAATGATCGGCCCAGCTCTCGCCGGGATGTATGTTGGTGCAGTAGGTTAAATCCGCGTTATTGATCTGCATAGGTAGATAACGTTTATTGCAACTGGTGTTGCTGGGTATCTGTTAAAATATGGCCGGCCTGTTCAAGCAGGGCGGCATCCATTTCGTGAACTTCCTGCCCCTGGCCTATAGCGGTAAGCAGCATAATGGTAAGCTGTCCGCCCAGGTGTTCCCTGAACTCCTCGAGGCCATTCAATATCGGGCTATTGCCCTCGTCGTTTACCTGCAATAGCGGATGGGTAACCTCAAAGCCTAAATTAAGCAGCAGTTGAATTACCCTTTGGCTTTCAGCCGATGTAAGGCGACCTGAAAGGTTTGAATAAACCGTATCCAACGCTATGCCCATGGCAACGGCTTCGCCGTGCCTTACCTCAAAATTGCTCAGATACTCCAGCTTATGGGCACTCCAGTGGCCAAAATCCAGCGGGCGCGATGAGCCGCTCTCGAACGGGTCGGCACCGGCAATATGCTCCATGTGCAGCTTGGCGCAGCGCCAAACCAGTTGGTTCATTATGGTCATGTCGCGCTCAACCAGGGCTTGCGCGTTGGCTTCTATCCAGTTAAAAAAGTCAGCATCCTTTATAAGGGCCACCTTAATGGCTTCGGATATGCCCGAACGCCAGTCGCGATCGCTAAGCGTTGTCAAAAACTGCTCATCGTTAAACACCGCTACCGGCGGAACGAACGTGCCCAGAAAATTCTTTTTATTAAAGTAATTGATACCGTTTTTTACGCCGATGCCCGAGTCGTTTTGCGAGAGCACCGTAGTAGGTATGCGGATATGCTTAATGCCACGGTGTGATATCGCGGCGGCATAACCCACCATATCCAGCACCGAACCGCCGCCAATGGCCGCTATATACGAGTGACGGTCGATGCCGTAAGTATTTACCGCTTCAACCACCTGGTCGAAATAAGTGGTATCATTTTTTACCTGCTCGCCACCGGGAATGATCAGGATATGATCAACCAGTTTTACAGTGTTGTTAGCGGCAAAATAGGCTTTGATGTTCGCTGTTAATTGCGGATGCGCTTCGGCCACACCCTGGTCAATCACAAAAAATATTTTACGTTGTACGGCAGTGTTTATCTGCGACAAAAAGTAGTTAAAGATGCTATTGCCGGCCTCAAAAAGCCCGGCGGTGAAAAGTACTTTATATTCAAATTTTACAGTGAACGACTGTTTTAAATGCTCCATTACAGCTCCGAATCAAAAACGTTAAAAATAAAAAATCAGGTGACGGCGAATATTTTTGCCAGCCACATGGATAAGGGTAGCAAGCAGGCTATCAATAAAGCTACGAAAAATGTGCTGAATGTTGCCGCCCACGCCGCATCCATCAGGATGAGCGATATTACACCTGCCTTTACGGCCGCGCCTATATTTTTACCAACCGGTTGTTGAATAGCCTTTAATAACGGACGGAAAATCATCCAGATGAAAGGTATCAGAAAAACCGAGGTTAATAATAGCGTTCCGTTACGGTAACCAAAATAGGCGATAATACCTGCTACAATGCCGTATAAGCCAGACGCGATGTACAAATTGCCCTTGCTGCCCCCATGCACCTCCCCACGACTGATCATAGTAATACAGAATATGTAGATGATGGGCACCACGGCCAGCATATACCAATGCTGCAAAACATCAGGCAATATGCTGATGCCTAACAGCAGGTTTAAGCCACGGCAAAGCCCCATATTAAGCGGCCCGAAAAAAGGGTGGTGTTTGCTGATCCTGTTATAAAGCAAAGCGAAAAACGCAATGCCCACAGCTAACATACCCGACAGGCTTCCGCAAACAACAGCGGCTGCAATACCTGTTATAAGTAACACACTACCTAATGTTGCGGCAGATGCCTTGCTGATAATGCCGCTTGGTATGGCGCGCTCGGGGCGTTCAATTTTATCAAGTTCGGCATCAAAAACATCGTTAAATACGATGCCGCCGCCATATAGGCAGGCGGTTGAAAAGCATAGCAGCAGTGTGGTTGACAGATAGCCCTGCATCATAAAAGCGCCCGAATCGGCAAAAATACCGGTGATGGCTATGCCTGCCAGCACATCAGCTACCGAAGTAACTATGTTGGCAGGGCGCATCATGCGCAGGTAACTGATGGTTTTACTCAAAACAATTAACTGATTATGATGGACGATTTATCTACCCTTGGCTGCTGGCCGCCGCGTAAAATACTGTTACCTTCAAATTTGGCGCTTTGGTCAATGTTTACGCCAAAGTCAGCCTCGTCAATTTGTCCGCTTTGGGCAAATGCGGTTATGGCGTTGCGGTACGTTACCAATTCAATATCTTCGGCACTGATGCCGTTCAGTTTCATTAACGCGGCAGTTTTTGGTACAGCCAGCGGATCGCTGATGCCCCAATCGGCAGCAGAATTGATCATGATGCGTTCAGAACCATATTGCTTTACCACTTCAACCATGCGCTGGTTGCCCATTTTTGTGAAAGGGTAAATGGTAAATGCCGCCCAAAAACCACGATCGAGCACTTCTTTCACCGTTTCCTCATTATTATGGTCGATGATAACGGTGTAGGGGTCGAGGCCATGCTCCAAAGCGATATCCATGCTACGTTGCGTGCCATGTTTTTTATCACGGTGCGGGGTGTGTACCTGTACAGGCAAACCAGCTTCTTTAGCCAGATCCAGTTGCAGGCGGTAATATTTTTCTTCGGCAGCGGTTTGGTCGTCAAAGCCGATCTCGCCAACGCCAACCACGCCATCTTTATAAACAAACAGTGGTAGTATCTCCATCACCTGCTCGGCCAAAGCCTCATTGTTAGCCTCACGAGAGTTCAGGCCGATGGTGCAATAATGCTTTATACCGAATTGCGATGAACGGAAACGCTCCCAACCAACAAGGCTGCTATAATAATCTCTAAAGCTATCTATCCCCGTGCGTGGCTGACCCAACCAAAATGCAGGCTCTATCAAGGCTACTACACCGGCATCCGCCATGGCCTGGTAATCATCCGTAGTGCGCGATGTCATGTGCACATGCGGATCAAAAAACTTCATGCCTTTAACGGCGCTTATATCAAATGCCTCGGGTTTTTGGCCCGGTAGCGGTTTATCTTCAAATGAATGGCTGCAGCACATAATCTGTCAATTTATTGTGTTAATAGTACTATATTGTTGTTTAACGGCGTTCACAATGCCGGCATCGGTAAACGGCGAAGCCAGATGCCAAAGCTCGGGCACAACGCTACGGCCTGCGGCACCGCGCTCACGGGCAAAATCCATCAGTATGCGGGCAAGTTCGGGGTTGTTGCGCTCGTTAAGGCCGGTTATCAAATCCAGTTGCTTGTCGGTAAAAATGGCTTTCATCACCAGTTGATTCCAGGCGGCTTCGGGCAGGTATTCGGCCGGGTAGGGGTTATAGTACATAATAGCCTCAAGCACGCTGCCAATATTGCTGCGGATACCCTCGGCACAACGTTTTACCCATAGCTCGGGATATGCCAGTATGGGTAGCGCTGAATACAAGGCCACCAACTCATTCATCTCGGCTGCTAAAAACAGATTCTCTATCACGGCGAAATATCGCTCTTGGTCAATAGCGTCAGCCTGCAACATCAGGTACACTCGTCCAAGCCGGTCGGCCGTCCAGCCCTCAATGGTAAAACCTGGGCGTATGGTATTTAGTTGTTCTGCCTGTTCAGGCGCAATATGGATGAGGCCCTTACCCGTTTTACGGGGCATCATGGCAAAGGTCGCATTAAATGAGGCTGTGTTGGTTATATCGCCTTGCTGGCTAAGCCAGGCCCAGGCATCAGTAGTAATATTATTTTGAATAATGGTGGCAAGCTCACCCTGCAACGCTTCTCTATCGTACCCAAACATATTTGTTAAACAGCCAAAAAGTTAATTAATAAAGCCCCGGCAATAATCAGCAGCCCAAAAAACTCACGTGTTTTTTCGATGTAAGGCTTTTCGGCCTGCATGCTTTCAACCAGGCTTGGTTTGTTGTATTTGCTTATCCAATCGCGTACGCCGTCTTTCTGAAAAAACAGCAGCGCCGCGTAAACGAGGTAGAATGCAATCAGCAGCAAATAAATAGATGGGTAATACGTGCCCGCGGCCGCAAGCCCGCAACAGGCGGCAGCGCTCAGGTAAATAGGTACCCACAAGTACCAATCGACATCGTTGAAATTGAGATAAGCAAAGCCAATAAAAGCAATGCAGAATATTATGTTCAATATTATTAAAAGCATACTCAAATGGGGGAACCGATAACGTTTAAATTAAAATGCTATTATCGATTGCAATAAAGCTAAATTATAGAATATTAAGTTTTCCCAATGTAATTATTCATAAATGTTACAAGGCCTTGTATCTTTGGAGCATGCAACGCTACCTATCTAAATTCATCCGTCTAACATTGTTTTTTACCGTAATTTTTACCGCAGCTAACGCACAAAAAGTTGTTGAACCTACGGATGTGCCGGCGGAGTGGTCAAAACCGTACCAGCCCTTCCGGATAGCCGGTAACTTATATTACGTAGGTACTTACGATTTAGCGAGTTACCTGATCGTTACGCCTAAAGGTAATATCCTGATCAACACCGGGCTGGCTAATTCTGCCGGAATCATTAAACAAAACGTTGAAAAACTTGGCTTTAAGTTTAAGGATATTAAAATATTGCTCACTACCCAGGCGCACTACGACCATATGGGTGCCATGGCAGCTATAAAAAAGCAAACCGGCGCTAAAATGATGGTCGACGAAGCCGATGCGCAGGTAGTTGCCGATGGCGGCAGCAGTGATTATGCTTTAGGCAATGGCGTGAGTACCTATGCACCTGTGAAAGCTGATAAGTTATTACACAACCAAGATAGTATTGTACTTGGTGGCACTAAACTGGTAATGCTGCACCACCCCGGGCATACTAAGGGCTCGTGCAGTTATTTGTTTAATGTAAAGGATGCCGTGCGTACCTACCGCGTGCTGATTGCCAATATGCCAAGCATTGTTATTGAAAAGGCTTTTGACGAGGTTGCCGCTTATCCCGAGATTGAGAAGGATTACGCTTACACTTTTGACGCTATGAAAAAGCTGACTTTTGATATATGGTTATCATCGCATGCCAGTCAGTTTGATCTGCAAACCAAGCATAAGCCGGGCGATACCTATAACCCTGAAGCTTATATTGACCGCAAAGGTTATGATGAAGCACTCGCCGATTTGGAGAAGGAATTTGAAGGCAAACGTAAAAGATAATAATGGGTGCTTTTTGCCTCTTCGACGTTTAACACATCTCTTTAATTATCAAGCGTTATATATATAAATGTTTGTTTTATGACAAAATTAAATGTTTAACCATTTAATTTTGCGTATCATAGACAAAATTTATTATGAGCTTGATTGAAGATCTAAACTGGCGCTATGCCACTAAAAAAATGAACGGAGCTGTTGTTCCGCAAGATAAACTGGATTATATATTGGAGGCTGCCCGTTTGGCACCATCATCATCAGGGTTACAGCCTTACAGGATTATTGTAGTATCCGATAAAGACGTGCTGGAAAAAATTAAAGGTATCGCTTTTGATCAAAGCCAGATTGTTGACTGCTCACACCTGTTGGTTTTCGCTGCCTGGGATGGTTATACTTATGAGAAAATTGGTGAGGTGTTTAAACGTACAACACAAGAGCGTGGATTACCGGATGATGCTATGAGCGCTTATCATGATAGGTTATGGAGTATGTATGAGCCGCTTGGCCAGCAATTTCACACTAGTCATGCCGCTAAGCAAGCTTACATAGCCTTAGGCATTGCAGTATCTGCAGCCGCCGAGCAACGTGTTGATGCCACGCCAATGGAAGGCTTTATTCCTGAAAAGCTCGATGAAATTTTAGGCCTGGCCGAAAAAGGGTTGAAAAGTGCCGCTATATTACCGCTTGGATACCGCGACGAAGCTAACGATTGGTTGGTGAACCAAAAAAAGGTACGTACACCAAAAGAGGAATTTGTTATCGAGGTAAAATAAACTCCTTAATAAATAACAAAAAATGAGCGCTTATAATTATAAGCGCTCATTTTTTGTTATAGGGTATAATTATTATTGTTTTTTGATCTCCACCCTGCGGTTAAGCGCGCGGCTGGCCTCGTCAGTATTGTTTGAGATCGGCTTGCTCTCACCATAACCCTTTACCGTTAGCCTGTCGGCACTAACGCCGCTGTTGGTTAGGTAAGTTTTTACGGCGTTAGCACGTTCAACCGAAAGGTCCATATTGTGTTTTTCGGAGCCTTCAGCAGATGAGTGGCCATCCAGCATAAATTTTACCGAATCATCTTTTTTCATCTCAGCTACGGCTTTATCAAGCAGCGCGTATGAATCGGTTTTTAATATGCCCGAGTTAAACTCGAACTGAATATTGCTAAAGTTGTAGTTAGGCGCTGCCGGTGGAGGTGGCGGAGCCGGGGTTTCCTCTTTAACCGGTGGCGGTGGCGGAGGTGTAGCCGGAGCTGCAGCCGGTGGTTTTGGCGGCGGCGGCGCTACAACGGCTTTCTTTGATTTACAGGCCGGCATTGCTGCTACCGAAGCGGCAATAAGCAACATGCTGCCATATTGTTTTAGTGACTTCATTTTTCAAAAAAATAGTTTAAAGTTGAAAACGGGTTTTATACGGCATTTATTGCCGTGGCCGAAGTTAAAGGTTTTGCGCAAAGTATGTATAAACCGCTAAAAACTTCTTTGCGGGCATTTTACGCTATAGGTATTGTTAAGCAAAATGCCAATTACAATTTCGTGCGAGCCGCGGCTGACGGTGTTAAGGTTAGAGGTCGTGATATCGTACGAATAACCGACGTTAATAAGTGAGCTCAGGTTAAACCCAGCCAATATGCCAAACGAGTCGTTTCTGCGATAGGAACCGCCTATCCAAAAATCATCCCTGAAAGCAAGCTTCATATTTACATCATAAGTCGTCGGTGCAGGATCAATAACTTTTACCAGGAAGGAGGGCATTAGCGTAAGGTCATCGGTCATGTAAAGTTTCAATCCGCCTGTAAGCAAAAAATGCGGTACGCTTTTGCTTTGGTTATAGTTGGTTGAAAATATACTTTGTGATAACACCTGCTGTACCGAAATGCCCGTGTAATAGTTAGGGCCATATAGTAGTGCGCCTACCGTAACATCGGGGCTCCATTTGCTGTTGTTGCCGTTATTCAGGGCGGGGTCAATCGGGTTTTCAACGGTTATGGCTGAAGTATTGATGGCATACTGGCTTACGCCCGCGGTTAAGCCAACAGCCAGATTGGAGGTTGGTGACAAGCCCAAGTGGTAGGCATAACTGCCCGCTATGGTGTTTTGAGATATGAGACCAGCTTTATCTGTAATAACCTGCAAACCCACGCCATGGTGCGGTTCGGCAGCCATGTAAGTACGGAGGTAAGAGCGCTCGTTTGGGTTGCCGCTTCCGGCACCACCGTTTAAAAAATTTTCGCCTATTGGCGCATTTATGGTGAAATAAGTAGTTTTGGGAGCTCCTTCAAGGCCCGTCCACTGACTACGATGCCCGAGCTTGAGGTCGATATAGTTTTCGATACCCGCAAATGCAGGATTAACAAGGTAATTATTGAATGGGTATTGCGTATACTGTGGTTTTTGCTGCGCCTGCAGGTTTACCGTTGCAATAAGCAAAATGCCGGTTAATAGCCGGAATAAGTGTTTTGATAAAGCCGACAAGCAGTTTAACTGAAAATTGGTAAATAAAAGGTGTTGACCAATTTAGCAATTTATACTTGATGCCTGCAAATTATCCAACAGTTTGTTACAAAGTACCTTCAAACATCATCAGTTTAATTTTTAAAACTGCTGCTACCGTCATACTATCGGTTATTTCACCGCGGCAAACCATCTGGTAAACATCCTCGAAGGGCAGTTTTTTTATTACCAGTTGTTCGGTTTCTTCGGGCTCTGGTTCAAACTGTTCCAGGTTGCGGGCAAGGTATATAATGGCCAGTTCGTCGCTTACTGAGTTTGAGAGGTGCATCCGCTGTATCTCGATCCATTCAGATGCTTTTAGCCCGGTTTCTTCCAACAGTTCCCGCTTAGCCGAATCAAGCGGATCGATACCGATAGGGCCACCACCTTCGGGCATCTCCCAGCTGTATTGTTCTAACGGAAAACGGTACTGGCCTACCAGGTAAGTGTTTCCGTCGGCATCAAGCGGTAAAACGCCTATAGCCAGGTTTTTAAAGCTCACTTTACCATAAATACCCGGATTGCCGGCCGGGTTAAGCACTTTATACTCGGTAACATTAATCCAGGGGTTATCGTATTTTTCGTGTTCCCCGGTTATCGTCCAAGGGTTTAGGGTAGGGTTTGTCATTAAGGGTAAATATACGCCATTATGCCTTTAACCCCACAAACCATGTTAATGATAGCATTAATTTAATAGCGGCTCAATATCTTTTTATCTACATAAAAGGTACCGAAAGGTATAATGCAGGCTAACAAAACTTTCCAGGTGGTCTCGCTGAATTTCCAGCGCAGCTCAATACCCGCGCTAATGGTGTTCACTACAAACAGTAAAAACAACACACCATGCACCGGGCCTATTGCCTTAACCCACGATGGATCGTTAAAAATGTATTTAACAGGCATGGCTATAAAAACCAGTGCAATTAACGACAGGCCTTCAAGCAGAGCAAGCAGCCTTAAACGGCCAATGTTTGTATTTAATTGTTTAAGCATAATTTTATTAAAATGTACGTAAAAACGGGCGTTGTGCCAATGGCGAAAAAGGCCAGGGTATACTAATAAAAATAATAAGCAGTGCAATGATGAACCAAATGGCCATCGTCTTAAATTTTTGCTCGTCAGTTTTGCAGCGCTTGGCTACTGATGAGCCGATGGTGATTAAAACAACGGCAACCGTCATCATCCCGATATGTATTATGCCGAAAAATAAATAGGGCAACTGCTTTACCGCCTCGTGGTAATGCTGCCTGAAATAGAGCACAAACGGACTGTTAAAATACAATACGAAACCAATAGCCAGCTGCACATGCGCTATGGTAGCGGTTATGTGACGCACTTTGTCATCGCTGCGGGTAAAGTGCCGCCCGGAGAGCCAGCCTCGCAACGCGTTAAATATGGCATAAACTAAGGAAGCTAAAACCAGCCAGCGCGTAACGGAATGGAGAAAAATTAATATGGCGTACATAAGCAAAATTTACGGCAGCAAATTTCAGGATTGCAGCATCAGTTGGATAGGATACATCAAGCCATTATTAGCACTTATCAATCGTGCGGTAGGCTGAAGGGGTAATGCCTTCATGCCGTTTAAACAAGCGGGTAAAATACGACGGATCATCCAGCCCTAAGGCATGTGATATCTCGCTTACCGTATAATTGGTTTGTATCAACAGCACTCTTGCCTCGGCAATAATGGCCTCATCTATCCATGCCGATGGCGATTTTTGTGTGGCGTTTTTAACAATTTTGTTTAAATGGTTAGGGGAGATGCTGAGCATTTCTGCGTAATCAGCGACCCGTTTATCGATGCGGAATTTTGCAAAAACCAGCTCCTTAAATTTATTGATAAGAATGTTTGATTGCACATTCCCGTTTGCTAACAAGGGAACGTATGCCCTGTTTATTTCGCTGAGCAAGCTTAAAAGGTAAGGCTGCAATACATCAATGTTACGGAGTTTGTTTTTACTATATTCAATTACCAGGCGTCGGAATAACTGACCTATATAACCACCTGTTTCGGCATCAGGCTCAATCAGCGGATTACCCCATACCTTTAAAAATTCAAAGCTGTGCAGTAATTCGGCACTGCCAAATTTTGCCGTGATCAAACCGTCGCTAAAGTTGCAGATAAATCCTTTGTTAACATCACCGGTTGCAAATGAAAATACCTGCCCGGCGGCAACCACCAGCATTTGGTTAGGGCCGATGGTATAATTGGTATTGCCTACGCCCATACGGGCTTCGCCTTCGGTAATATATAATATGGAGTGCGATGTAGCACGTGATGCCGGTACCGGGCGTTTCAGGTGACAGTACATATCCTCAACAGGCAGAACAAAAAAGTCTCCCGCAAGGGCTTTCATCTCCTCAGCCGGCATAAAGCGTGATGTAAATGCCAGTGGGTTATATGTATTTATTTTGTTTAATCCCATATGCTACGGTATAAAACAAAAATAGCGGCGGGTAACACCCACCGCTATCACTATAAAATTTTATTGCAGGTAAATTACAGTCCGAAGGCTGTTTTTACCGCGTCAACATGGTCAAGTTTTTCCCAGGTAAACAGCTCAACCTCTTTAGTTACCGAATTGCCATCGTGGCTAATGAAGGTTTTGCTAACGGTTTTGCTCTCCTTGCCAAAGTGGCCGTAGGCCGCTGTTTCGCTATATATCGGGTTACGCAGTTTAAAACGGGTTTCAATGGCGTAAGGGCGCATATCAAAAATAGCTTTAACTTTTTTGGCGATCTCGCCATCATTTAAGCCAACTTTGCTGGTTCCGTAAGTGTTTACGTAAATACCCATAGGTTGCGCCACACCAATAGCGTATGATACTTGTACCAGTACCTCACTGCAAACACCAGCTGCTACAAGGTTTTTGGCGATGTGGCGGGTGGCGTAAGCCGCAGAGCGGTCAACCTTTGACGGATCTTTGCCTGAAAAAGCACCACCACCGTGAGCGCCTTTACCGCCATAGGTATCAACTATGATTTTGCGGCCGGTTAAACCGGTATCGCCATGCGGGCCGCCGATAACGAATTTGCCTGTAGGGTTAATGTGGAACTTGATGCCATCATTAAACAGGTGCGCGTATTTAGGGTACTTGGCTTTAACCCGCGGAATTAAAATACCAATGATATCCTCGCGTATTTTGGCCAGCATGGCTTCTTCGCTGTCAAAATCATCATGCTGGGTTGATATTACGATGGAGTCGATACGTATTGGCTGGTTATCGTCACTATATTCCAGCGTTACCTGCGATTTTGCATCAGGCCTTAAATATTTTATTTCATTGTTTTCGCGACGGATAGCGGCAAGCTCGATCAGTAAAGCATGAGCCAGATCAAGCGCTAAAGGCATGTAGTTGTCGGTTTCGCTGGTAGCATAGCCAAACATCATACCCTGATCACCCGCGCCCTGGTCTTCTTTGTTCTGGCGCTCAACGCCCTGGTTAATATCCGGCGATTGCTCGTGAATAGCCGAGAATACACCGCATGAATTACCATCAAACATGTACTCACCCTTCGTATAGCCAATCTGGTTAATTACGTCGCGCGCAATTTTCTGTACATCAAGATAAGCTTTTGATTTAACCTCGCCGGCAAGTACTACCTGGCCTGTAGTTACCAGGGTTTCGCAGGCAACCTTTGATTCGGCATCAAAAGCCAGGAATTGATCGATCAGCGCGTCTGATATCTGGTCAGCAACTTTATCAGGGTGTCCTTCTGATACGGATTCTGAAGTGAATAAGTATGGCATAAAAATCTTTAAATTAAAATATGTATAACCGGAAAGAGGGGGCGATAAAAAAGAAACACGGTAAAAAAAGGAGCAAACTTTAGCACTTTATTTACGTGGTTGCAATTCGCCGCGCTGAGGCAGCTTAAATCAGTCCACTTTCGGGCGGCTAAAATAAAACAATTTTTACAAAGCCGAAAATAACTTACTTTTGACCCGCTTAAACACAGGTGATTGAAAAAGAAAGTTTTATTTATTGTAAACCCGGTTTCGGGCGGTAAAAGTAAGGATGGGGTGCCGAAACTGATAGGCAATTACCTGGATACAGCGCAGTTTGACGCCACATTTAACTTTAGCCAAGGCGTAACCCATGCGCGAGAGCTGGCTAAACAAGCTATTGTAAATTACGATGTAGTTGTAGCCGTAGGCGGCGATGGCACGGTTAACGAGGTAGCTTCAGCTATAGTAAACAGCAATACAGCTTTGGGTATAATCCCATTCGGATCGGGCAATGGCCTGGCCCGTTTTTTAGGTATACCCATGAATGTACGCGGAGCCGTGGAAACCTTTAATAAAATGAGGCTGGAAACTATTGACTCGGCTTTGTTTAACGGACAGCCATTCTTCAACATGGCCGGTTTAGGGTTTGACGCGCACATCAGTAACGTTTTTTCTCAAGGTAAAAACGCAAAAAAGCGCGGGTTTTACAGTTATTTAAAATCATCAGTACAGGAAATACTGAATTATAAATCGCACGCTTACCATATTAATATCGATGGTAAGGAGTACGATCGGGAAGCCTTTATGCTGAGTTTCGCCAATTCATCGCAGTTTGGCAACAACGCCCATGTTTCGCCCAAAGCATCCGTGCAGGATGGCATGCTGGATGTGTGCGTAGTTAAGCCGTTCCCTTTATACCGCTTTCCGGAGATGGCTTTGCGTATGTTCAATAAAACAGCCGATAAATCAGCATATGTAGAAATAATCCGTGGCAGGCACATACGGGTAATCCGTAAAAATAACGGCCCCGCACACCTTGATGGCGAGCCACAATTAATTGGTACCAACGTTGAAATAAATATTATACCACACTCGTTAAATGTAATAGTGGGCGAGGGCTTTGAGCGCGGCGAGGATACCAAAAACGCATGGGGCAGTTTAGTTGCCAGTGATAACGATTAGCCGGTGAGCCACGTATTATTCGGCTATTATTAATATTTAACCTTACATATATGTCCAGGAAGAACCAAAAGTATACCGGGGTTGTATATTCTACCGATCCGGGTTTCCAATATAGCGGGGATGCGAATGATGACAAGGAAACGCCCGCTCCGCAACAACAAAATCTAAAAATACATCTCGACCGTAAAGGCGGCGGCAAATTGGTTACTCGTATAGCGGGGTTTGCCGGGCTTAATGAGGATTTAGAGGCTTTAGGTAAAAAGCTCAAAACCAAATGCGGCGTTGGCGGCTCGGCAAAAGATGGCGAAATATTAATTCAGGGAGATTTTAGGGATAAGGTAATGGATATATTAATTGCCGATGGTTACAAGGCCAAAAAGGCGGGCGGCTAACCGTTTTATGCCATCGATTGCAATTTTGTTAAAAAAAGATATTATTTGTTTTTAAAGCGCTAAACGTAGTAGTTATAATTAATTTCTTAGTTAATATACTAATTATCAATAGTCAACGTATATAATTATTACTTGAAAGCGGGTAAATCACCCAAAATCTATCAGTTTAGTTACATACTTTTTGTAGGATAATTTTTGCTATTATTGAAAAAAATAATTTTCATTGTAAAAAATTATAGTTGTAACAAACAATATTTGGTGTTGCAAACGTTATTACATTCCGCTGATGTTTCAGGCGAAATGTTAAATTATTATTAAGAATAGTCGATTTTGATTTTTTTCCGTTGTGAAAATTTTAATTTTGTTATTCGCTTAGCAGGCATATTAAACATAAAAAATAAACATAAACTAAAAACTAAATTTTACTGTAATGGCTAACGTACCATCAAAACCAAGTACTCCTGTTAAAAAAGAAAGCTCAAGCTCATCGGGCATTTTCGCAACACTGGCAATTCCGTTGTGTATTGTTGTTGCTATCTGTATATTTATTTTCATACTGGGTGATGGCAGTCACTACAAAGGCGGTAACCCTGATAACGATCCGGTGGATATCTATGGTACAGTTCACAAAGGTGGTCCTATCGTACCGGTGATCATCAGCTTCCTGTTGATGGTTATCGTGTTCTCTATCGAGCGTTTCATCGTTATCGGTAAAGCTTCAGGTTCAGGCAATGTTGATGCCTTCGTTCGTAAAGTACAAGGTTTCCTTAACGCTGGTAACATCGAAGCCGCAAGCGCTGAATGCGACAAGCAAAAAGGTTCTGTAGCTAACGTTATCAAATCAGGCCTGAAAAAATACCGCGAAGTTGAGGCTGATCCAAGCATGGATAGCGAACAAAAAGCTTTAGCTATTCAAAAAGATATTGAAGAGGCTACTGCACTTGAAATGCCAATGCTTGAGCAAAACCTTACTATCATTGCTACCCTGGTATCAATCGGTACACTTGTGGGTCTGTTAGGTACGGTTGTTGGTATGATCGGTGCGTTCGCTGAGCTTGCATCATCAGGCGCTCCAAACCAGTCAGCTCTTTCAACACACATTTCTGAGGCCTTGATCAATACGGCATTAGGTATCAGTACCTCTGCGCTTTCGATCATCATGTACAACGTGTTTACCTCAAAAATTGATAAATTGACTTACGCTATTGACGAGACTGGTTTCAGCATCGTTCAAACGTTCGCGTCATCACACAGATAATAAATATTTAGCGCTTAGTTTCGGCTGGCCTCAGTCAGCCGAAATGTTTAATAAATAACAACAAGCCTTAATATTTAACAGATTAAAATTATGCCAAAAGTAAAAGTTGCACGAAAAAGTACATCGATAGACATGACCGCAATGTGTGATGTGGCGTTTCTATTGCTTACCTTTTTCATATTGACCGCGAAGCCTCGTATCGAGGATCCAGTTCCCGTGGATGTTCCGGGCTCAGTGAAGGACATAAAGCTACCCGAAGAAAACATAGCGGTTATCACCGTAGGTGAAAAAAAGGCTTTCTTCAGCGTAGAAGGTAACGATGTACGCAAAGCGGTTTTAGAGCAGATGGGTGGGCTTTACAATATCCAGTTTACCCCTCAGGAAATGAATAAGTTTGCCGCATTACCTGTGTTTGGAGTGCCAATTCAATCATTAAAGCAGTTTTTAGCTTTGGATGTTGAACAAAGGCAACGCTATCCGCAGCCTGGCATCCCGCGCGATTCAGTTAGCGATGAGCTTTTTAACTGGATCAGGGAATCACGTAAAGCGGTAAAAGCTTTGCACAACCAGGAAATGCGTGTGTCTATCAAAGGCGACAGTAAAGAAGAATATCCAACAATTAAGGATGTTATTGCCATACTGCAGCGCCAAAAAGTTAATAAATTTAGTTTAATAACATCCCTTAGAGGAGCATCAAAAGATTAAGATAGATGGCAGAATTAGATACCTCCGGCGGGGGTGGGAAAAAAGGTGGAAAGGTAAGAAGTAAAAAGCAATCAACCCGCGTTGACTTAACAGCGATGGTGGATTTGGCTTTCCTTCTGATCACTTTCTTCATCATGACGACCACCCTGTCAAAACCAAAGGCGATGGACGTTGCCATGCCGGATAAGGACGAAAAGCAGGATAATCAGCTTGATGTAGCTGCATCGCGTACCATGACTTTACTTTTAGGTAAAGACAATAAGCTGATGTGGTATATCGGTGAGCCTGGCAAAACAGCTCCTGAAGTTGAAGGTTACGGTAAAAAAGGTCTGCGCCAAACCCTGCTTGATAAGAGCAAGGAGGTGCAGGAAAAAACCGGTAAGTTCATGTTCGTGATCATTAAACCAAGTAATAAATCAGTTTATAAAAACATGGTTGACGCGCTTGACGAAATTGCGATCACTAACATTCAATCGTACGGTTTTGCCGAAATTTTACCTGTAGAAACGAAACTGTTACAAGAACAGGGTTTATATTAATTAACTGTTTAATACATTAAAGTAAAGCCTAAAATAATGTTAGGATCAAAATTAGATATATTAAAACAGGAATGGATTGATGTAGTATTCAGCGATCGTAATAAAGCATACGGTGCCTATGAATTAAGAAAGTCTAACTCGAAACGTACGGGGCAGGCGCTATTAATAGGCATTACGGTGTTTGTGGTTGTCGTGTCAATGCCTACTATCATCAATAAGATAAAAGGGTTCATTCCGAAAGCGCCGGAGAAGGTTAAAATAACCGATGTGGTGCTTACCCCTCCGCCACCGGTGGATCAAACTAAAAAACCACCTCCGCCGGCACCTGAGCCGCCGAAACCGAAGGTTGACCAGATAAAATTTCCGCCTCCGGTGGTAAAGCCTGACGACCAGGTAGTGGAAAAAGATCCGCCAACTGTTAAGGAGCTTGAGGTTGCTGACCCTGGTCAGAAAGACCAGAAAGGTGACCCGAACGCCGAAATACGTATTGACGAGCCGGTAGGTAACTCTGACGTAAAACAGGTGATTGAGAGCGACCCGAACGAGATATTTACCGCGGTTGAAACCCAGCCCGCTTTTCCGGGTGGTTTAGCTGCTTTCGGTAACTATCTGACCAAAAACATCCGTTACCCGGCAGTTGCCCGCGAAAACAACGTTCAAGGCCGTGTGTTCGTGCAGTTCGTTGTTGAACGAGACGGATCATTAACTGATATTACGGTATTGCGTGGTATTGGTAGCGGTTGCGACGAAGAAGCTGTGCGTGTATTAAAAAAATCACCGAAATGGACCCCTGGTATCCAGAATGGCCGTCCGGTACGTGTACAATACACCGTTCCAATCGCGTTTAACTTAGCAAGCGAATAATTGCATATAAATGTCATTTAATTCAAATTCAAAGCAAAAATCGCCCAAAAGGCGATTTTTGCTTATTTTAGGGGTTATTACGTTCATAAGCGTTACTGCGCTTGGGCTAATGATCATGTTTTGGGATGCCATGAATTTGCCCTTGGCCGATTGGCAACGGTATTTGTGTGGCGCCTTTTTTATTTTTTATGGGATACTCAGGTTTTCACGTTTATTAAAAAAGGATGATGACGAAAGCTAATATTAAGTTCAGTTGCTTATGTGGGATCGTATTTTTGTTAACAGCCTGCGGGTCAGGTACTGATAAGGCGACCAAGCCGCTTGACGGATTCGCCGAAGGGGAAATCAAAGTATTGGCCGATGAGTCGTTCGAGCCCATTGTGGCTGAAGAGCAGGTGGTGTTTGAAAGTTTATATAGCAAAGCCAAGCTGGATATACACTACATGTCAGAAAATGAGCTGCTCAACCTTTTTTTAAACGACAGCATAAGCGTGGCCATTATGTCGCGCGAGCTTACGCCGGTTGAAAAAAAAATATTTGACGAGCGTAAATTACCGCCCGATGTTAACAAGTTCGCTGTAGACGCAGTAGCATTAATCGTCAGTAAAAAATCGGCCGATACGCTTATCACCGTATCTGAAATAAAAAAAATGTTGAACGGGGGTACTAAAACCGACCAAAACATCGTTTTTGATAATCCGAACTCCAGTATAGTACGGTACCTGAAAAACTTATCAGGCAATAAAGATCTTAAACAAAAGAATATTTATGCCCTCAAATCAAACAAAGAGGTTATCAAATATGTAAGTGAACATGAGGGCGCGATAGGAATAGTTGGTTTCAGTTGGTTAAATGATCCCGATGATGACTATGCCCCGTACGTACGCAAAGTGCAGATTATGGGTGTGCGCGATGATACTAACAAAAAGTACTCTAACGATTACTTTAAACCATCACAGACTTCGCTTGTCTTAAAACAGTACCCGCTAAGCAGAGAGCTGTATATATTAAACAGTACCGGCAGGGTAGGATTGGGCACGGGATTTGCATCATTTTTGGCAAGCGAACGAGGACAGCGTATAATACTGAAGTCGGGCTTATTGCCTGATTCAATCCCGCGCAGGGAAATAAACATAAAGAAAGAGTAAATTAAAATTAATTAGATGAAAGAGATCAGTAAAATTGCCACCGCAGCATTACCACTGATGCTTATGGGTTCATCAGTTTTTTCGCAAAGTTTAGACGACGCCAAAAAAGCTATTGACGCCGAGCAGTATCAGAAAGCAAAATCAATGCTTAAAAACCTTACCCAAACTCAGGCCGATAAGGATGAGAACTATTTTTACCTGGGTTGGGTGTATATATTGCAGGATTATCCTGATTCAGCTAAGGCCGTGTTTACACAAGGCATAGCTAAAAACCCCAAATCAGCGTTAAATTATGCCGGTTTGGGCGCTGTAGCCCGTTTAGAGAAAAACTCCGCGGGCGCTACTACTAATTTTAATCAGGCCATCAGCCAGGCCGGTAAAAACAGCACGCCGTATTTGTACGTAGGTGAAGCCTATTTACTCGATCCGGCTGATGCTAAAGCTGCCGCCGATGTTTTGGCCAAAGGTAAAGCCGTTAACGCTAAAGATGCCGCTTTGCTGGTTGAGTTAGGTAACGCAAACCGTTTGCTGGTAAAAAGCAGCGATGCTTTAACCAATTATCAAGAAGCTTTGGCTGTCGATCCAAAATCAGCCGCTGCTACCGTTGCTAAGGGCGTGCTTTGGAGATATGCTAATAACTTTGAGCAATCAGAAGCTGAATATAAAGCTGCGTTAGCCATTAACCCTAACTACGGTCCTGCTTACCGTGAGTGGGCGGAAACTGACCTGCGTTGGGCGTTTAATGACCCCAAAATGGCATCGGTTAAAGTTAAAGAAGGCGTTGAGAACTATAAAAAATACCTGAGCTTAACTGACCGTTCTATAGAATCGCGTATGCGTTATGCCGACTTTTTATTAGCAGCAGGTGATTATCCGACATTACAGGCTGAAGTTGCTGAATTAGAAAAGCTTCCTGGCGCTAACACGAATCTTAAAATCTATCGTTATAAAGCCTATGCTGCTTACGAGAATAAGGATTACCCAGCCGCATTAGCCGGTATGAAAAAATTCATGGCCGAAGCTGGTGAAAAACGTATTATACCGCGCGATTATTTGTATTTAGGGCGTATTCAAATTGCTTCAGGAGATGATTCATCAGGTATCAATAACCTGAAGAAAGCGGTAGAGTTAGACACTACGCAGGCAGAGCTTTATGCCGAAATTGCTAAAACTCTTTACCAAAAGAAAAAGTATGTTGAAGCCGGTGACGCTTATAACGAGTTCACCCAAAAAGGTGGTCGCGCTGTTAAACTTACCGATTATTTTTATGAGGGTTTAAGTTACTATTTTGGTTACGACGCTAAAAAAGGTAACGAAGAAGTGTTGACTAAAGCCGATAGCGCGTTTAGCTATATCATTCAGAAAACTGCTAATCAGCCGTTTGCTGATGCGTATCTTTACCGTGCACGTGTAAACGAGATGAAGGAAAAAGACCGTAACAACATAGTAGGTTACGCTAAACCTTTCTACGAAAAATATATTGAGGTAGTAACTGCTAAAGGTGCTCCTGATGATAAAGCCAAAAAAGGCTTAAGTGAAGCTTATGTTTACTTAGGCAACTACGCTGCTTACAAAGAAAAGGATAACGCCAAGGCTACTGAAAACTTTACTAAAGCCAGAGAGTTGGATCCAACCAATAAATCGGTATTAGCATTTTTCTCTAAAAAGGGCGGAGCAACCGGTAAATAACCGGAGCTCAAACCATAAAAACTATTAAAGGTCTCATTAAAAAATGAGACCTTTTTTATTTGAAACCCATCATTATATTTGCAATATGGAAGCACAAAGTTTACCGATCAACTTCTTGCCTATCATTTTTCAAATGGTAGTGGCACTTGGTTTTGTATTTACCACCATGTTTGTAACCCACAAAATTGGCCCTAAACGCAAAACCAATGATAAGCTTACGCCCTTTGAGTCAGGTATAGAAGTAGTAGGTAACGCGCGTACGCCTATTTCCATCAAATACTTCCTGGTAGCCATTCTGTTTGTGCTGTTTGATGTTGAGGTGATCTTTATGTACCCATGGGCTATAAACTTTAAAGAGCTGGGCAAAACCGGCATGATCGAGATGTTTATTTTCATGGGCACCTTACTGCTCGGCTTTATCTACATTATCCGCAAACGCGCCCTTGAGTGGGATTGAGTTTAGATTGATTCTAAATACCTCATACGTAGCCTTTCTGGTGGTTTTAGCTGGTATTTTATTATAAATTTGTGGTGTAAGGCGGTCTTTTTGCCTGCAAGCCTAAGTTTATAATTTGATTCATGAGTGATATTCAAATAGTTAACGCCCCTCCGGGTGTTGAAGGTTCAGGGTTCTTTGCTACATCGCTTGATAAAGCTATCGGGTTGGCCCGTTCACACTCGTTATGGCCCCTTCCGTTCGCCACATCATGCTGCGGCATTGAGTTTATGGCTACAATGGGCTCACATTATGACCTTTCCCGTTTCGGTGCCGAGCGTTTAAGCTTTTCGCCACGCCAGGCCGACCTGCTGATGGTGATGGGTACCATATCTAAAAAAATGGCCCCGGTACTGCGCCAGGTGTACCTGCAAATGGCTGAACCTCGTTGGGTGATGGCCGTAGGTGCATGCGCTTCAAGCGGTGGTATATTTGATACTTATTCGGTATTGCAGGGTATTGACGAGGTGATACCCGTTGATGTTTATGTGCCTGGTTGCCCGCCACGCCCCGAAGCCATTATTGATGGTTTTATGAATATTCAGAAACTGGTACAAACCGAGTCGCTGCGCCGCCGTAACGAACCGAAGTACCAGGAACTTTTAGCTAAATACGGAATTCAGTAATGGGTAAAATAACCAATCAGGAAGTTTTAGATAAGATAGCCGCTAAGTTTGGCGACCAGGTAAGCGTAATTGGCGAACCACATAGTTTGCTTACTGTTGAAACCGGCCGCGAGCAGATCATCGATCTGCTGACTTTTTTAAAGAATGATGCTACGCTGCAATTTATTTTTTTAACAGACATTACGGCTATCCACTATCCTGAACAGGAAAAACCTATCGGCATTATATATCATCTGCACAGCTTGGTAAATAATGTACGCATCCGCATAAAGGTATTTGTGGCCGATGGTGATGTGCACATGCCAACCGCTACGGTGTTATGGGATGGTGCTAACTGGATGGAACGCGAAACCTACGACTTTTTTGGCGTTGTGTTTGACGGCCACCCCGACCTGCGCCGCATACTAAATGTTGACGATATGACGGTTTTCCCGATGCGTAAGGAGTACCCATTGGAAGACCCGAACCGTGTAGATAAGAAAGATTACTTTTTTGGAAGATAATAAGCATGCAGAATCCTCCTGTATTTTTTGATAACGATCCGCAGAGCGAACTCTCAACCCTTAACCTGGGGCCAACGCACCCGGCTACGCATGGCGTTTTTCAAAACGTGTTGCAAATGGACGGTGAGCGCATTGTAAGCGGCGTATCAACCATTGGCTATATACATCGCGCGTTTGAAAAAATTGCCGAGCACAGGCCATTTTACCAGATCACCCCGCTTACCGACAGGCTGAACTATTGCTCATCACCTATAAATAACATGGGCTGGCACATGACGGTTGAAAAGCTGGCCGGTATTACCACGCCTAAGCGTGTGGACTACATGCGCGTGATCATCATGGAACTTGCCCGTATTGCCGACCACATTATTTGTAATGGTGTATTGGGCGTTGATACCGGCGCTTTCACAGGCTTTTTGTACATGATGGAATACCGTGAGGAGATCTACGAAATCTATGAGGAGATCTGCGGTTCGCGCCTTACTACTAATATTGGCCGTATAGGCGGGTTTGAACGCAACTTTAATACCATCGCGTTTAACAAGATCCGCAAGTTTGTAAAAGCATTTCCGGCGGTATTAAAGGAGTTTGAGAATCTATTTAACCGCAACCGTATATTTATTGACCGTACCAAAGGCGTTGCCCCGGTAACTGCCGAAACGGCGCTAAGCTACAGCTGGAGCGGCCCTTTATTGCGTGCTACCGGTATTGACTACGACGTGCGCGTCATGGAGCCTTACTCATCGTATGAGGAATTTGATTTCGAGATTCCGGTAGGTGAAAACGGCGATGTTTACAGCCGCTTTTTGGTACGTAACGAAGAGATGAAGCAAAGCCTGCGCATTATTGAGCAAGCTTTAAACAAGATAGAAAAGGAACCTGCGGATATATTCCATGCCAACGTGCCGGAATTTTACCTGCCTCCCAAAGAGGAAGTGTATAACAACATGGAAGCTTTGATCTACCACTTTAAAATAGTGATGGGTGAGGTAGAAACGCCGGTTACCGAGGTATATCACGCGGTTGAAGGCGCTAACGGCGAGTTGGGTTTTTACCTGGTTAACGATGGTGGCCGCTCGCCTTACCGTTTGCACTTCCGCAGGCCGAGCTTTATAAATTACCAGATGTACGCGCCCATGAGCCAGGGCATGTTACTGTCTGACGCGATAATTAACATGAGTAGTTTAAACGTTATAGCGGGAGAATTAGATGCTTAGGGTTGAAGATACCGAGCAGGCACCTGTTGAGTTTTCAGCAGCGCTGATCGCTAAGTTTGATGATATAAAAAGCCGTTATCCGGAAGGAAAGCAAAAATCGGCCTTGCTGCCTATTTTGCACGAAACACAGGCCGAGTTTGGCTGGTTGAGCACCCCTGCCATGGATAAGGTAGCCGCTTACCTGGATATTTTACCTATTGAGGTTTATGAGGTGGCTACATTTTACACCATGTACTTTATGCGCCCGCAAGGCAAATATGTACTGGAGGTTTGCCGTACAGGCCCTTGCTGCCTGGTAGGTGCCGAAAAAATAATGGATTATATTGAGCAGCAGTTAGGTGTTAAAGAAGGCGAAGTTACTGCCGACGGTTTATTTAGCTGGAGAGGAGTGGAGTGTTTGGCAGCTTGCGGCTTTGGCCCGGTACTGCAAATAGGCCCTGAATATACCTTTTACGAGAACCTGACCACCCAATCGGTTGATACTTTAATAGCGGACTTGAAAGCAAAGGCAAATAACTAATGGGACGCAAATTATTATTAGAACATATTAACGTACCCGGCATCAACACGCTGGAGGTATACCGCCAAAAGGGCGGTTACGCCGCTGTTGAAAAAGCGCTGAAAACACTGACTCCTGACGAGGTTGTGGAGGAAGTAAAAAAATCGGGCTTGCGTGGCCGTGGTGGTGCAGGTTTTCCTACCGGGATGAAGTGGAGTTTTTTGGCCAAGCCTGAAGGCGTGCCCCGTTACCTGGTTTGTAATGCCGATGAATCAGAACCCGGTACTTTTAAAGACCGTTACCTGATGACGTACATCCCTCACTTATTAATTGAGGGAATGATTGCGGCCAGTTACGCCCTTGGTGCCAATACATCATACATCTACGTTCGCGGCGAAATGATGCCGCAGATACGCATACTGGAAAGAGCCATTGCCGAAGCTAAAAACGCGGGCTTATTAGGCAAAAATATATTCGGTACCGGTTACAATCTGGAGCTGTACGTGCAGCCCGGGGGCGGTGCCTACATCTGCGGTGAAGAAACCGCTCTGCTGGAATCATTGGAAGGTAAGCGTGGTAACCCGCGTATTAAGCCGCCATTCCCGGCTATCGCGGGTTTGTATGGTTGCCCAACGGTGGTTAATAACGTGGAATCAATTGCTGCCGTAGTGCCAATTATCAACGAGGGTGGCGACGAGTATGCCAAAATAGGCATCGGCCGCAGTACAGGCACTAAACTGATCTCGGCATCGGGCAACCTTAAAAAGCCGGGTGTTTATGAAATTGAGCTGGGCGTACCGGTTGAAGAATTTATTTACAGCGATGAATATTGCGGCGGTATAGCCAACGGCAAACGCCTTAAAGCGGTAGTAGCGGGCGGTTCATCAGTGCCGATATTACCAGCTAACCTGATCTTAAAAACCATCAACAACGAAGCAAGGCTGATGAGCTATGAGTCATTGTCTGACGGTGGTTTTGCTACCGGCTCCATGATGGGTTCGGGTGGTTTTATTGCCTTTGATGAAGATCAGTGCATTGTACGTAACACCTGGAATTTCTCCCGTTTTTACCACCACGAAAGCTGCGGACAATGTTCGCCATGCCGTGAAGGTACAGGCTGGATGGAAAAGGTTTTGCACCGCCTGGAATATGGCCACGGCAAAATGAGCGATATGGATTTGCTGGTTGATGTCTCTAAAAAAATTGAAGGTAATACGATTTGTCCGCTGGGTGACGCGGCAGCCTGGCCGGTAGCCAGTGCCATACGCCACTTTAGGGATGAGTTTGAGTGGCATGTTACCAATGCTGCCGAAGCTACATCACGCAATTACGGTTTGGCTAACTATGCCGATCCGTTGCCGAAGGTGGAAAAGGCGGAAGCATAACAAGGATTAAAAAGGTTGTCCCCCTGAGCCTGTCGAAGGGATAAACGCCGGACAGAGTCGGCCAATGCTTCGACAAGCTCAACAAGACAAGGAAATAAAGAAAAAGTCTTAAAAGTCCATCATCAATGAGATGGGGATTTGTGAGGAATAAAAATGAAAGTAACGATAGACGGAATCACTGTTGACGTAGAACCCGGAACAAGCATCCTGAATGCCGCGAGGCAGATAGGTGGCGATATTGTTCCGCCTGCTATGTGTTATTACTCAAAGCTTGAGGGCAGCGGCGGTAAATGCCGTACCTGTTTGGTTAAGGTAAGCAAAGGCTCTGAAAAAGACCCACGCCCTATGCCCAAGCTGGTAGCATCATGCCGTACCACGGTAATGGATGGCATGGAGGTGCAAAACATTACTTCGCCTGAGGTTATTGAAGCGCGTAAAGGCGTAGTAGAGATGCTGCTGATCAACCACCCGCTGGATTGCCCGGTGTGCGACCAGGCCGGAGAATGCCACCTGCAGGATCTGGGTTATGAGCATGGCGCCGCAAAAACCCGTTACGAGTTTGACCGCCGTACGTTTGAAAAGATTGACATTGGCGATAAGATACAATTGCACATGACGCGCTGCATACTTTGCTACCGCTGCGTGTTCACGGCTGACCAGATTACCAATACCCGCCTGCACGGTATACTTAACCGTGGCGATCACTCTGAAATATCTACCTATATACAAAAAGCGGTTGATAACGATTTTTCAGGAAACGTGATTGATGTGTGCCCGGTAGGCGCGTTAACCGATAAAACCTTCCGTTTCAAAAATAGGGTATGGTTTACCAAGCCGGTTGAAGCACACCGCGATTGCGATAAATGCTGTGGAAAGGTAACGCTTTGGTACAAAGGTGAGGACGTGATCAGGGTAACAGGCCGTAAAGATGTTTATGGTGAGGTAGAGGAATTTATTTGCAACACCTGCCGTTTTGATAAAAAGAAAACAGCCGACTGGACAATAGAAGGCCCACGCAAGGTATCGCATAAATCAGTGATTAGCGCTAACCATTACGAAACCATGAAGCCGCTGCCGGTGGTAAAAACTAACCCGCTGTTGCAGGAAGCCAATAAAGAACAATTTGAACGCGAAACACGCCTGTAAATGGAATTGACAGACATTATAGTAAAGTTTATACTAATCGTAATTGTATTTGCTATCAGCCTGGTGGTAGCCATGTACTCTACTTATGCCGAGCGTAAAATAGCCGCCTTTTTTCAGGATCGGGTGGGCCCTAACCGTGCCGGTCCGTTCGGTATGTTACAACCACTGGCTGATGGTGCCAAAATGTTTTTAAAGGAGGAGATCATCCCCACAAGGGCAAGCGGATTACTGTTTATCGTAGGGCCATCGCTAGCAATATTAACGGCCTGTATTGGTTCGGCGGTTATTCCATGGGGGCAAAAGCTTACCATCGGTTCAACGATAATTGATCTGCAGGTTACTGATATTAACGTGGGCATCCTGTACATTTTTGGTGTGGTATCATTAGGTGTTTACGGCATCATGATAGGTGGCTGGGCATCAAATAATAAATACTCACTGCTGGGCGCTATCCGTGCGGCATCACAAAATATCAGCTACGAAATTTCAATGGGGCTTTCTATTATCGCCCTATTACTGGTAACCGGCTCGTTAAGCCTACGCGAGATCGCGGAGCAGCAACATAGCTTTTGGCAAGGTGGTTTACCCTGGGAGGGTGGCTGGTTTACCTGGAACTTTTTTAAGCAGCCGCTGGGTTTCATGATCTTCATCGTATGTGCTTTTGCCGAAACTAACCGTACCCCATTTGACTTACCGGAATGCGAAACGGAGCTGGTAGGTGGTTATCATACCGAATATTCATCCATGAAACTGGGCTTTTACCTATTTGCCGAATACATCAACATGTTCGTTTCGTCAGCAGTAATGGCTACACTTTATTTTGGCGGTTACAATTTTCCGTTTATGGATAGCCTGGGCCTGTCGGCCAACTGGATCGCCATTATTGGTGTGATCGTGCTGTTTGCTAAAATATTCGCGTTCATCTTCTTCTTCATGTGGATTCGCTGGACCATCCCGCGTTTCCGTTACGATCAATTGATGAACCTGGGCTGGAAAACCCTGATACCGTTGGCCATTGCCAATATTGTGATAACAGGTATTGTTGTTACGCTTTTAAATTAATGTGGAGTTTGTATAAATGGAATCATTAAGCAATAGAAAAAAAGTACTTGAAGTAAAGCCGCTCAATATTTGGGAGCGCGCTTATTTGCCTGCTATTTTTAAAGGGCTGGCAATTACGATGAAGCACTTTTTTAAGAAACCGGTGACCATCAAATACCCGGAGCAAAAACGTGAGTTCTCTGAAAACTTCAGGGGTATGCACTCGCTAAAGCGTGATGAGGATGGTCGTGAGCGTTGTACAGCCTGTGGTTTGTGCGCGCTATCATGCCCGGCAGAGGCTATCACCATGACGGCTGCCGAACGCCAGAAAGGTGAGGAGAACCTTTATCGTGAAGAAAAGTACGCTGCCGTTTACGAGATCAATATGCTGCGCTGTATTTTTTGCGGATTATGCGAGGAGGCCTGCCCTAAAGAAGCTATCTACCTGGATGGTGATATTGTACCGGCCGATTACCTGCGCAAGGATTTTATTTATGGTAAGGATAAATTAGTGGAAGCGCCCTTAAACCAATAAAAAGAAGTTTTATACCTTAGCCTGCGGATTACGGCGGGCAAGGTGTTTTTCAATACTAAACATGAGTACATTTTACTTCATCGCATTCCTGTCCATATTTTTTGCGATACTGGTTATTACAGCACGTAACCCCGTGCACAGTATATTATACCTGGTATTAACCTTTTTTACGTTCACTGTACATTACATTTTGTTGAACGCGCAATTTTTGGCCATTGTGAATTTTATTGTTTACATGGGGGCCATACTGGTACTTTTCCTGTACACGCTCATGCTCATGAACCTGAACAAGGATAATGAGCCCATGAAATCAAACATCGTAAAAATAGCGGCCGTGTTTGGCGGCGGCTGCCTGCTGGTAACCGTTGTGGCATCGCTAAAAACAATGGCGGTGTCTCAGCCGGTAGTACTGCAAAACCCTGACCTCGGTTTGGTAAAAAACCTGGGCAAGGTGCTGTTTAATGAGTTTTTATTGCCGTTCGAGGTATCGTCGCTACTGCTGCTGTCAGCAATGGTGGGCGCTGTTCTGTTGGCAACCAAGGATAAACAACCTAAAACAATCTGATGGAAAGCTTTACTAACGCTATACAATCAGTGCCGCTTAACCATTATATTTTGTTAAGCGCCATCATATTTACCATAGGGGTAATTGGCGTATTACTGCGCCGCAATGCCATCATCATTTTTATGTCGGTTGAGCTGATGCTTAACGCGGTTAACCTGCTGCTTACCGCATTCTCGGTGTACCGGGGTGATGCTGCAGGGCAGGTGTTCGTATTTTTTATTATGGCGCTGGCCGCTGCCGAGGTAGCTATCGGGCTGGCCATCATCGTAATGATCTACCGTAACACCAACTCACTGGATATTAATGTGCTGAACAGGCTGAAATGGTAATAGCCCCTCCCGGCCTCCCCTAAAGGGGAGGAGATACGAGGTTAGTATTAGAATAAATATAATTGAACTAAGATATACGTCATTGCGAGGTACGAAGCAATCTCCGGATAAGCGAACTCCACAAATGACAGTTAAGAGATACACTTAAACATGGACAAATACATCTGGCTTATTCCTTTACTACCGTTAGCCGGTTTTGTTATAAACGGGCTTGGGCGTAATGCTTTGCCTAAAAATTTAATCGGCGCTATCGGCAGCCTGTTGGTGCTGGTATCATTTGGGTTAAGCGTGACTACCTTTTTCCAGATCAAGTCATCAGGTGTACCTATTAATGTGGAACTGTACAATTGGTTCACGGTAGGCAACCTGAATGTATCGTTCGCTTTTCTGATCGACCAATTGAGCGCCATTATGCTGCTCATCATCACGGGTGTAGGCTTTTTGATCCATTTATATTCTATCGGCTATATGCACCATGATAAAGGCTTTGGTAAGTTTTTCGCTTACTTAAACTTATTCGTGTTTTTTATGCTGTTGCTGGTAATGGGCTCCAACTACTTGGTTATGTTTATCGGCTGGGAAGGCGTGGGCTTGTGCTCATACCTACTGATCGGTTTCTGGTTCAATAACCCAAGCTATGCCGATGCCGCTAAAAAAGCGTTTGTAATGAACCGCATTGGCGATTTGGGTTTCCTAATCGCAGTGTTCCTGATATTCAATACGTTTGGCAGCATCAGCTTCGCGGATGTATTCAGCAAGGCTGCTGCCATGCAGTCGGGTGATAGTACCATTCTACTAATTACGTTGCTGCTGTTTGTAGGCGCTACCGGCAAATCGGCACAAATACCCTTATTTACCTGGCTGCCAGACGCGATGGCCGGTCCAACCCCAGTATCGGCGCTGATTCACGCCGCGACAATGGTTACTGCAGGTATCTATATGATAGCCCGCTCAAATATTTTGTTTACGCTGGCGCCGGTGACTTTAGAAGTCATCTCTATTGTTGGTATGGCAACCGCTGCATTCGCCGCGCTTATAGCCCTTACACAAACCGATATAAAAAAGGTACTGGCTTATTCAACCGTATCGCAATTGGGTTATATGTTTTTAGGTTTAGGCGTTGGTGCTTATACCGGTGCTTTTTTCCACGTGTTAACGCACGCTTTCTTCAAAGCATTGTTGTTCCTTGGTGCCGGTTCGGTTATCCACGGCATGAGCAACGAGCAGGATATGCGTAAAATGGGCGGATTGCGCGGGAAACTACCGGTTACGTTTTACACCATGCTTATTGGTACTATCGCTATAGCGGGTATACCGCCGTTCGCGGGTTTCTTTTCAAAGGACGAAATACTGGCGCATGCTTTTGAGCATAGCACCACATTATATGTTTTAGGCGTTATCACTGCAGGGTTAACCTCATTCTATATGTTCCGTATGATGTTTCTTACGTTCTACGGAAAATTCCGCGGCACGCATGAACAGGAGCACCATTTGCATGAGTCACCCGCTACCATGACCATCCCGCTTATAGTATTAGCTATCCTTTCAATAGTAGGTGGGTTTATCGGCGTGCCTGAAGTATTGGGCGGTCACCATGAACTGGGCGCATTTCTGGCACCGGTTTTTGAGCCATCAGCAAAACTTACCGGCGAGGCGCATCATCTGTCGCACAACATCGAGTATATCTTGATGGGGGTGTCAGTTGGTGCGGCTTTAATTGCATTGCTGTATGCGTATACTAAGTATTTAAGCGGTAAGCATGTTCCGGTTGCTGATAACGAGGAACGCCATGTGCTGGCAAAACTGTCATACCATAAATTCTATGTTGATGAGTTATATGACTTCCTGGTTCGCCGTCCATTGGATGCTCTTTCGGTATTCTTTTACAAGGTTGTTGATCTGCTGGGTATTGATGGCCTGGTAAACGGCCTCGGCAAAGGCTCAGTTGAAGCAAGTAAAGGCCTGCGCCTGTTGCAAACGGGCAATGTAGGTTTCTATATATTTATGATGGTTATAGGTATTGTGGCAGTGCTGCTATACGGTTACACCTTAATTAATTAAAAAACGCAAGCGTTAAGTTGATAAAATGACGGTTAGTATTCTACTTTTTTTACCTGTAATTGCCGCTGTAATTACCGCCTTTATTAAAAATGGCGCGGCCAAGCATGTGGCGTTATTTTTTGCTGTTGCCGAGCTGGCTGTAGCGTTATTGCTTTTAACCCGTTTTGTGCCTGATGCTTCTGTACAGTTCAGCGTTAGCTATCCCTGGTTACCTAAATTTGGTATTTATTTTACGGCAGGTATTGATGGCATTAGCATGATTATGGTGTTACTCACCACCGTACTTGTTCCGCTTATTATACTCACTACGTATCAGCATCAATATAAAAACGCAGGTGCTTTTTATGCGCTTATCCTGTTTATGCAAGCTGGTATGTTAACAGTATTCACTGCGCTTAACGGCTTTTTATTTTATGTGGGCTGGGAAGCGGCATTGATACCCATCTACTTTATCTGCGGTTTGTGGGGCGGCGAAAACCGCATTCGTATCACTATCAAGTTCTTTATTTACACCTTCGCGGGTTCGCTGTTCATGCTGTTAGGCCTTATCTATTTGTACATGCACAGTCCGGCAAAAACATACGAGCTGAGCAATTTAACCAGTATGGGTTTAACTAACCTGCAGCAGGCCTGGTTATTCTGGGCGTTCTTTATTGCTTTTGCAATCAAAATGCCGGTATTCCCATTCCATACCTGGCAGCCTGATACCTATACCGTATCGCCATCAGCCGGCACTATGTTGCTTTCGGGTATTATGTTAAAAATGGGTATATACGGCGTTATCCGCTGGTTGCTGCCTAACGTGCCAGTAGGCTTTTTAATATGGCAGAACATCGTGATCATATTAGCGGTGATCGGTATTGTTTATGCCTCGCTGATTGCGTTTAATCAAAAAGATGGTAAACGCCTGGTGGCATATTCATCAATAGCACACGTTGGTCTAATAGCGGCGGGCATCTTTGCATACAATACCCAGGGTATGCAAGGCGCATTGATCCAAATGATAAACCACGGTGTTAACGTAGTCGGGTTGTTCTTTGTGTGGGACATCATCAGCCGCAGGTTAAACACGCGCGATATCAGTTTGATGGGCGGCATTGCCAAGGTGGCGCCTCAGTTTGCTATAGCATTTTTGATTATCACCCTCGGAACAGTTGCCCTGCCATTAACCAATGGTTTTATCGGTGAGTTTTTATTGTTAAAGGCGGTATTTAATTACAATATATGGATAGCTGCTGTTGCTGGCTTGACCATCATATTCGGAGCGGTGTATATGCTGCGCATGTACAAGCAGGTAATGCATGGCGAAACCAATGAATTGACTGCCCTGTTTACGGATATTACAGGTACCGAAAAACTGGTTTTAGGAATTATATGTACGCTCATCATTGTGTTGGGCGTATATCCGCAACCATTATTACACATATCCGAAGCAGCAGTTAACACCCTGCTTGCCGATATTAGTCAGAAAGTATCGGCAATGACGAGTAAGTAATTTAGAATTTAGAGTTTCAAATTATAAGATGACCACCTTAATAATAATATCTGTTTTAGCCCTTGTGGTTTTATACTTAGGACTTTTCAAGGCGAACAATGTAATATTACCGGTAACGGTGTTAGTACTGCTTTCGGCTTTTTGCACAGCAGCGGCCGAATGGAATACTAACGCTCAGCCTATATTTTCGGGCATGATGTTGTTTGACAGGTTCGCTGTTGCCTTCTCTGGGATCACCATACTTTCCACAATATTGATTTTACTGCTTTCAAAAGGTTACTTTGAAAAGATTAGCAGCCACGTGGCAGAGTATTACGCTATTATATTATTTGCTTTGGCAGGTATCATCGTAATGGTATCATTCCACAATATGGTGATGCTGTTTATCGGTATCGAGATCATGTCCGTAAGTTTATATATTCTGGCAGGTATCCGTAAAAACGACTTTGCATCCAACGAGGCAGCTTTAAAATATTTCCTGATGGGAGCCTTTTCAACCGGTTTCCTGTTGTTTGGTATAACGTTGATCTACGGCGCTTCAGGTTCATTCAACCTGGAAGCGATCCGCAATTATGTTATTGAAAACCCGAGACAGATCAGTCCGCTGTTTTATACCGGCCTGTTGCTGGTTATAGTAGGTATGTGCTTCAAGGTGGGTGCCGCGCCTTTTCATTTCTGGACTCCGGACGTATACGAAGGCGCACCTACGCTGATTACCACCTTTATGTCGACCGTGGTGAAAACAGCCGGGTTCGCCGCATTCCTGCGTTTGTTTTCTGCATGCTTCGCCACCCTGTCTGATTTTTGGACGCCAGTGTTATTGGGTATCACTATTCTTACACTATTTATAGGCAATATAACTGCCCTTTATCAGCAGAGCTTTAAGCGTATGCTGGCATTTTCCAGCATCTCGCATGCCGGTTACCTGCTGTTTGCTATCGTAGCATTGGGCTCGGCGTCTGCAAGCTCCGTATTTGTTTACGCGTCGGCTTACTCGGTAGCCTCAATCATCGCTTTCGCCGCGTTAATACTGGTGCACCGCCAAAGCGGTTCAGATAGTTTTGACAGCTTTAACGGGCTGGCCTCAAAAAATCCGTTTTTGGCGTTTACGCTAACCGTAGCCATGTTATCATTGGCAGGTATTCCTTTAACCGCGGGCTTCATCGGTAAATTTTTTATGTTTTCTGAAGCATTGAATAAATACCAGATATGGCTGGTGGTGCTTGCGGTTGTTAACGCCATAATCAGTATCTTCTATTATTTCAGGGTTATTATAGCGATGTATTTCCGTACAACCGACAGGAGCGAGGTAGCCGTACCGGCTTACTATACCTTTGTTTTGGGCTTATCTGCGGTAATCACTATCGTGATAGGGGTTTATCCGGCGTTGATATCTGATCTGATTTGATAACAAAACAGGCCGTCACAACTTCAGATAATTATTTGTAGTTTTATGGCCTAACCGCATGGAAAACATTTGGGATAACCTGCAAAGTTTAACTGATGCCAATACCATAATCGGTTTTGGCTTTTACGTTTTACTTGTAGTGGTTTTTGCCGAAACGGGCCTGTTCTTCGGTTTCTTTCTGCCCGGCGATTACCTGTTGTTTATGGCAGGTATATTTTGCGCGGCGGGTAAGTTACCTGTTGATATCAGCATGCTGGTTTTATCATTGGCAATTGCGGGTATTTTAGGCAACTACGTAGGCTACTGGTTTGGCTACCGAACGGGGCCTTTATTGTACAAACGCAAGGATTCATGGTTCTTTAAAAAGCGTTATGTAAAGGTTGCCGAGGATTTTTATCATAAATATGGCGGTACTGCGCTTATTTTAGGCAGATTTTTTCCGATAATCAGAACTTTTGCGCCTATCTTTGCAGGAGTTGTTAAGGTAAGTTTTAAACAGTTCACCCTATACAATATAACGGGCAGCGTTTTATGGGTGAGCACACTTACATTGGCAGGTTATTTTTTAGGCAGGAATTATCCTGAAATAGAAAATTATTTGCAGTATGTTATTTTAGCATTCCTGGTAATAACAACGGCCCCCCTGATATTTGCTTTCGTGAAAAAGAAACTTATTAGCGGTAAAAGCGTTAAAGAAAACGAAATTGATAATAAAGATATACAAGAATAAATGAGTACTCAACACCCATGGCACCAGGTATCAGCTGGTAAAAATGTTCCGGAAGTAGTAAGCGCGATCATCGAGATACCAAAAGGCTCGAAAGCGAAATACGAAATAGATAAAGATTCAGGTTTGTTAAAGCTTGACCGTGTACTGTTTTCATCAGTAATGTACCCTGCTAATTACGGCTTTATTCCACAAACTTATTGTGATGATAAAGATCCGCTGGATATATTGGTAATTTGCTCTGTTGACGTTTACCCGATGTCGATCATCGAGGCTAAAGTTATCGGTGTAATGCACATGGTTGATAATGGCGAGCAGGATGACAAGATCATAGCCGTTGCCGCTAACGATATGTCGGTAAACTACATCAACGATATTTCTGAACTGCCGCCGCATACTATGAAAGAGATCGTTCGTTTCTTCCAGGATTACAAAACCCTTGAAGGCAAAAACGTAACCATCGAAAAATGGCTTGGCGTAAGTTATGCACATAAGGTAATAACGGAAAGCATTGAGCTTTACCAGAGTACCTTTCCTGTTTACCAATAATTAATACATGGACCCCGGACTCGAACTTGAAATTAGCGGTTTTAAAATAATCTTTACCTTTTTCCTGGTATTGTTAAACGGATTTTTTGTTGCAGCAGAATTTGCAATGGTAAGAGTCCGTGGTTCACAAATTGAAATAAAAGCTAAGTCAGGCAGCCAGGCGGCAAAAGTAGCCCGTGGCATTATGCACAATCTCGATGGTTACTTAGCAGCCACACAGTTAGGTATTACCTTAGCTTCTTTAGGTTTAGGCTGGGCCGGTGAATCAGTAATGACGGCTGTAATGTTAAACCTCTTTTCGTGGTTAGGCTTCACCATTACTTCATCCTGGATCATTAATTCGAGCCATGTAGCTGCTTTTGCTATAATTACAATATTGCATATAGTTTTTGGTGAACTTGCGCCCAAATCGTTAGCAATACAAAAATCGGTTCGCACGGTAATGGCTATATCATGGCCGTTAAGATTTTTTTACGTTTTCTTCAGGCCATTGATATGGCTGCTTAATGGCTTCGCTAATTTTATACTGCGTTTGTTAGGTATTATAACAGTACATGGCGAAAGCCATCACAGCTCTGAAGAATTACAATACCTGCTTGAACAAGGCAAGGAGTCAGGCGCCTTGGATAGTAATGAGCATGAGCTGATCCAGAATGTGTTCGAGTTTAACGAGCGTGTGGTTAAGAACATCATGGTGCCCCGTACCAAAATATCAGGTATCGATATTGAGACAGATCGTCAGGAACTACTCGAAACCCTTATTGAAGAAGGTTACTCACGCATGCCGGTGTACGAGGAAGTGATTGACAAGATTGTGGGCATTGTTCACACCAAAGATATATTGCCCTTGCTGGTGAAGGGTGAGGATATCAACCTTAAGGAAATTATACGTAAGCCATACTTTGTTCCGGAAACCAAGAAGATCAATGATCTGATGGCCGAGCTGCAGCAAAAGCGTATGCAAATAGCCATTGTGCTCGACGAGTTTGGCGGTACCGCCGGTATGGTTACACTTGAGGACATCGTAGAGGAGCTGGTAGGAGAGATACAGGACGAGTACGACGAAGAAAAACCTATAGTTGAGGAAGTGAACGAACGGGAATTTATTGTAAATGCCCTTGCTTCTATATACGATGTTAACGAACACTTGCCGCATGATTTGCCTGAGGACGGCGATTATGATACGGTTTCAGGCTGGCTGGGCGACTTGTTTGGTAAAATACCGGATGTGGGCGAACAGAAAGAAGCGAATGGCTATAACATCACCGTACTCAAAAAATCCGACCAGAACATTGAGTCGGTAAAGCTTGAACTGCTGATAAATGATGAAGATACCGTAGATTTGCATTAATTTGCGTCTATGCATCTGTTCTATACACCCGATATTCAGCCTTCGGTAAAGCAATACTTTTTAAACGAAGAGGAAAGCAAGCATTGCGCACGTGTGCTACGTCTTAACGTTGGCGATGAGATACAGTTGATTGATGGCCGGGGCGGGTTTTATGTAGCCCGTATTAAGGATGCACACCCTAAGCGTACCATACTGGATATAGTTTCGGTAAACGAAAAATACCAGCAGCGCAATCATTACCTGCATATCGCGGTAGCTCCCACAAAGAATATTGAGCGGCTGGAATGGTTCCTTGAGAAAGCCACAGAAATAGGAATTGATGAAATATCGCTCATCATCTGCCAGCGCTCCGAGCGTAAAGAAGCACGGGTTGACCGGCTTAACCGCATCATTACTTCAGCAGTAAAGCAATCCATCAAAGCCTATCACCCGGTTTTAAATGAGCCCATTCCTTTTGCTAAATTCATCTCCGCTGGATTAAGCGGACATGGTTTTATTGCGCACTGTAACCCCGGCGCTAAAGCGTCGCTTAAGTCGGTACTTGAAACCGGTAGTAAAAACACCATCCTGATTGGCCCGGAAGGTGACTTTACCGAAAACGAGGTGGTTGCCGCTTTAAATGCCGGTTATAAAGCCATAACTTTAGGTGAGAGCCGCCTGCGTACCGAGACGGCTGCTTTAGAAGCCTGCTTTGAGGTGAACTTTTTGAACCGACTATGAAAAAGGGATTGCTATGGTTGGGTGTTATAAGTGGTGTGGCATTGCTTGCAGCTTTTAACGCGCCTACTTATAAAATAGGGCGTGTAAAGTATAACGGTGGCGGCGATTGGTATGGCGACCGTACAGCTTTGCAAAACCTCATCAAATTTTGCAACACAAATCTTAAAACCAATTTTCAGGCTGAAGAGGAAATTGTAGAAGTAGGTAGTGCGCAATTGTTTGATTACCCCTTCGTATTCCTGACCGGGCACGGCAACGTGATCTTTTCGGCACAGGAAGCACAAAACATGCGCAAATATTTAACCGGCGGCGGCTTTTTGCATATTGATGATAATTACGGGCTTGACAAATTTATCCGTCCGCAAATGAAAAAGGTTTTCCCCGAGCTGGATTTTGTAGAGTTGCCCTTAAATCACCCGGTATTTCACCAGAAATATGAACTGCCTAACGGCTTGCCTAAGGTACATGAACACGACAATAAAAGACCGCAGGCATTCGGCCTGATCTACAAAGGCAAACTTGTGTGTTTTTACTCCTACGAAAGCGATTTAGGCAACGGCTGGGAGGATTATGGAACGTACCCCGGCGATAGCCAGGAAACGCGCCTGAAAGCGCTTAAAATGGGCGCTAACCTGGTGCAGTATGCCTTCACTAAGTAGATACCGCTACGTTACAATTATAAAGGTTGCCATTTCAAACCGTATTAAGAAACCTCTCTATCATACTACTCAGAGTGATTAATACTTAAAGTAGAAATCTCTCATATTCGAGTTTCCGGCCTTTTAATTTTCGGGTAGCACTAAAAAAAATACTAACGTTATAAGAAAATTAAACAGCCGGTGATTTTTGTTTCTTTTGATCACTCAGAAGAAATTGAGGACAAGTAACGAATGTTAACCAATACTCGTATAAAGAAATTTAGGTTTCATAAAACAGAGAAAGCCGCAATTACTCGCGGCTTTTCTGTTTTATCTCTTCAAGATATTATCTCGAATTTTTTGGTTTTTTAACCCTGATGTGTGGTTTGCCTTGCGGATTGATCTCAGGCGCGCCAACCATCGTCATGGCGCAGCGGAAGCCAACTTCGGCGCTCGAATTGTCCTGATCCATAAAGCGGCGGGTTGCTGGGTTTAACCAGTAGGCCATATCGTTCCACGAGCCGCCTTTGTAAACCTTTGAGCGGTTGCTTACCAATGTAGTAGTGCCATATAAGGCAGCATCAACGGTATCTATATAATCGCGATAGTCGTTTGTGTAGGGTTTGCCCGCTATGGAGCTTGGCGTAGCGGTAGCTGTAACGCCCGTGCTATCGGTTGCGGCAGGTGCCTGTGCGTCGCCTGTACTGTTTTGCGCATTACCGCCTTGTTGCAAGGCGATAAACTCGCTGTATTTCATTTTGCGGTTTGATTTCGCCGGGTCCTTTATCGGCCTGCCGTATTTATCCTTAGCATAAACACCCTTTGTCGGATCGGCCATACGTTTGTTGGTAAACTCGTTACCACGGAAAGGGTTAAAATCCTCCACGTCTTCAAATGACATTTGGCGATAAGTATCCGCCACCCATTCGTTTACGTTGCCCGCCATGTTGTATAAACCAAAATCATTGGGTTCGTATGAACGTACCGGCGCGGTAATGTCAGCCTTATCATTCAGGTAACCACCAACACCGGCGTTATCGCCGTTACCACGTTTAAAGTTAGCCAGCATTAAGCCACGGGTAGCTTTTTTGGGAGAACGGACGCCGAGGCCATTCCATGGGTAAACTTTACCATCATTTATGTTTTCAAATTCGGTGTTACCTGCAAGCGAAAGCGCGGCGTATTCCCACTCCGCTTCAGATGGTAAACGATAGCCCTGTTTTAGTATACCATCTTCCATACGTACCGGGCGTACTGCTTTTGTTCCCTGCGCGTTCGGATTTAGGTCGGGCATCATTTTTTTACCATCTATGCCCGGGCCACGGTATTGGTTGTTAGTATAAATATCGGTGTTAAAAGGCTCTTTACCTTTACGGGCGGCATTGTCTTTCCAATTAGCCAAATAGCCGCGTTCGCGTAAAATATTTTCGTTTGTACGGTCGGTACGCCATGCACAGTAATCCTGTGCCTGCTCCCAGGTAACACCTACAACCGGATAATCCTGAAAAGCCGGGTGCCTTAGGTAGTTATCAACATAAGGTTCGTTGTATGATAGTGGCCTGCGCCAAACCAGTGTATCTGGCGTTGCATTGTAATAAAGCTCCCGATCGTCAGGGAAAGTGATATTTATCCAGTGCAGGTAATCCAGCCAATCCTGGTTAGATACCTCAGTTTCGTCCATATAAAAAGATGGTACTGTAACCCGGCGCCTGGTGTTATTATTATCAAACATCACGTCCTGATCGGCACTGCCGCCCATTACAAACGTACCACCCTCAATAGGCACCAGCCCGGGGCCGGGGCTTGGGTGGGTTTGCCTGAAACGCATATAACCGCCGTTGGATCTGTCGTTATAAACAAGGCCTGTTTTTTGCGACCGCTGTTTTTTTGAGCAGCCTGCCACGGCCACACCCAACATTAGTAACGCCAAAGCAGTTCTTGTAAAAGTTATCTTCATGTTATTTTAAGCAATTATCAAGTGGTAAAAGTAACAACTTCACCATCTAATACAATAATGAAGTTGGTTTTGTTTCCCGCTTTTTTAACGTAAATAAGGCCAATTTAGTTACAACCTATTTAAAGCTATTACGTATTATCATTTGTTTGTTTTTTGATGATACCCCCGGCATCAAAATTTATATATTTGACAATTAACAATCACCCACCCAGCTAAATGAAGCTTAGTTTATTCAGAGCATCGGTTTACGCAGCACTTTTGTTGCCAGGAATGGCGTATGCGCAAACCAATTTAAATGGTAGTACAGGCTCAGCCATCCGCACGGAGGTGCCGTTTCTGAACATTACGCCCGACTCGCGTTCAGGCGCTATGGGTGATGCCGGCGTTGCTTTATCGCCCGATGCTAATGCCACCTACTGGAACCCGTCAAAACTTGCTTTTTTAGAGGAAAACCACACGGTTTCATTATCATACAGCCCCTGGCTACGCCGCCTGGTGCCTGATGTAAGCTTGTCTTACCTAAGCTACGCGCACAAACTGGACGACCGGAATAGCATCGGTGCTTCTCTGCGTTATTTTAACCTGGGCGCTATATCTTTAGCTGATGAAAGCGGCACTAACCAGGGATTGTACACGCCTAACGAGTTTGCTATTGACGGATCATTCGCGCGTAAGTTCGGCGATAACCTTTCATTAGGCTTAACCCTGAGCTACATTCGCTCCAACCTGTCAAATGTTTCATTCGTGTCAGGCTCGGGGCAAACTTCGCGTGCGGCTAACGCGGTGGCTGCGGGTGTTTCTATGTATTATAAAAATCCCACACAGCAATTTGGCAAGGATGCCTTGTTCGCGTTCGGGGCTAACATATCCAACATTGGTACCAAAATAGGCTATACCGATAACGGCCCGCGCTACTTTCTACCCACCAACATGAAGCTGGGCATAGCCAATACCTGGTATTTAGATGAAACCAACGAACTTACCTTTGCTTTTGATGTGAACAAATTGCTGGTGCCAACAACTACCGTAAATCCGGACGGCAGCGTTAATAATGGCGACGACGTATCGGTGCCGGCTGGTATCTTTCAATCGTTTACGGATGCGCCCGGTGGCTTTAGCGAGGAGATTAAAGAGATCACCGTATCGCCGGCTTTAGAGTATTGGTACAATAAACAGTTCGCTTTGCGCACGGGTTACTTTTATGAAGCTGCCTCAAAGGGGGGCCGTAAATACCTTTCAATGGGGGTGGGGTTCAAGTACCAGGATTTTACGTTTGATTTCTCATACCTCGCGGCAAACCAGCAAAACAGCGCGCTGGCAAATACGCTGCGTTTCACATTATCTGCTAACTTTGGCGGCAAAAAATAATTGTGGCTAAAATTAAAGTAGGTTTCGGGTTTGATGTTCACCAGCTGCGTGAGCAACATCCGTTTGTTTTGGGTGGAGTAAAGTTAGATCATCATGCAGGCGCTTACGGGCACTCTGATGCCGATGTGATGCTGCACGCCATTTGCGATGCACTGTTGGGCGCAGCCAACCTGCGCGATATCGGGTTTCATTTTTCTAACAAAGACGACCGCTGGAAAGGCATCAGCAGCCTGATACTGCTGCAGCACGTGGTTAAATTACTGGCGGACAAAGGCTGGGCAATAGGTAATATAGATGCCATGGTATGTTTAGAGGCACCCAAAATAAACCCGCACATACCGGCCATGCAAAAAAACATAGCCGAAGCTGCAGGTATCAGCGAGGATGATATATCAATAAAAGCGACAACTAACGAGCAACTGGGCTTTATTGGCCGTGAAGAAGGGGTGGTAGCTTACGCTGTTTGTTTGATAGAGAAGATATAAGATAGTTAGACAATATAAAACAGAAAAGGCGCTTATTGAGCGCCTTTGTTTTTATACGAACATAAAATGTTTATTTCTGCCTGAACCATACCTGTACCGGTGCGCCAGAGAAATCAAAGTTTTCGCGCAGTTTGTTTTCAATAAACCTGTAGTATGGTTCCTTTACATACTGCGGCAGGTTGCAAAAGAATGCGAACATAGGCGACACGCCGTTAATCTGCGTAGCATATTTAATTTTTACATACTTACCCTTAATTGAAGGCGGCGGGAAATTTTCGATTATCGGCAGCATCACATCATTCAGTTTTGAGGTTGATATTTTGCGGGCCCTGTTTTCATAAACCTTATTAGCTACATCAATCACCTTAAGTACGCGTTGTTTTTCGGTAACAGAAGTGAAAATGATGGGCACATCGGTAAACGGCGCTATTTTTTGCTTGATCTGCTCCTCAAATACCTTAACGGTTTTGCTGTTCTTCTCAATCAAATCCCATTTATTTACCACGATGACGATGCCTTTCTTGTTCTTTTCGGCCAGGTGGAAAATATTGATGTCCTGGGCTTCCAAACCCTCAACGGCATCAACCATCAGGATCACCACATCAGCCTCTTCAAGGGCTTTGATGGTACGCATTACCGAGTAAAATTCAATGTTCTCCTTAACCTTGGTTTTTTTACGCAAACCGGCGGTGTCTATCAGCATAAAATCGTGCCCGTACTGGTTATAGCGGATGTGTATCGAATCGCGGGTGGTGCCGGCTATCGGTGTAACTATATTGCGTTGTTCGCCAAGCAAGGCATTAATGATGGATGATTTACCCACGTTAGGACGGCCAACTATGGCATATCTCGGCAAGCTGTTTTCTTCCGGCAGTTCGTCGTCAAAGTGTTTAATTACTTCGTCCAGCAGTTCGCCGGTGCCTGATCCCGTCATGGATGAAATGTTGTAGATCTCGCCCAGGCCAAGACTGTAAAATATCGTCGCGTCCGACTGTAGCATGGTGTTATCTACCTTGTTAACAACCACAAATACAGGTTTATTGCCTTTGCGTAACAAGGTTGCGATCTCGTCGTCAAGGTCGGTTACGCCGGTGGTAACATCAACCATAAAAATAATTACGGTAGCCTCTTCAATGGCTATTACCACCTGCTCGCGTATGGCGGCTTCAAATACGTCTTCTGACCGGGCTACATAGCCACCGGTATCAATCACGGTGAACGTGCGGTCGGTCCACTCAGCTACACCGTAGTGCCTGTCGCGCGTAACGCCGCTAAAATCGTCAACAATAGCCTTACGGGTTTCTGTTAAACGGTTATAAAGGGTTGACTTGCCAACGTTGGGCCTGCCTACTATAGCTACTATATTACTCATTCTGTTTTTAGATTATAGATTTGAGATATGAGATTTGAGACAAAATAAGTTAAACAATATCTTATCTCAAACTAATAGCTAAATCCCTTATTTAATTGCAGATGTTGATTTTGAGAGCTTAAAGATCAATAATCTAAAATCTCATATCTAACATCTCAAATCTTAATTATTTATTCGTATCCAAATTTCTTTAAATAGTTCTTTTTGCTGCGCCAGTCGGGTATAACCTTTACAAACATTTCCAGGAATACCTTGCGCTGAAAAAATTCTTCCATATCCAGGCGGGCATATTTGCCTACTATCTTCAGCATTTCACCGTTTTTGCCGATCAGGATATTCTTTTGAGAATCGCGTTCCACAATAATTTCGGCACTGATGCGGTGGAGTGTTTCGCCCTCAACAAATGCCGTTACAATTACTTCGGTGCTGTATGGTATTTCCTTTTTATATTGTTTAAATACCTGGGCGCGTATCATTTCGGATGCGAAAAAACGGTCGTTACGGTCAGTCAATGCATCTTTTTCGTAATAGGGCGGATGCTCGGGCAGGTGCTCTAATATGAAATCCATAATGGCCTTCAGGTTATGCTCATGCAGGGCTGATATAGCGAAAACGGCTTTAGGGTTAAGTTTTTGCTGCCAGTATTCAACCTTTTGTTTAACAACTTCGGCGTCGGACTGATCGATTTTATTGATTAATACAGCCAGTGGCGCCAATGATCCCTGCAGTTTTCTAACCACATCATCCTCATCGTGTTTCTCATTAATATCAGTAACCAGGAGTATCAGGTCGGCGTCTACTATAGATCCTTCTACCTGGTGCATCATGCTTTCGTGCAGGGCGTAATGCGGTTTAATAATACCCGGCGTGTCTGAAAACACGATCTGGTAATCATCCGTATTAACAATACCCAAAATACGATGGCGTGTGGTTTGCGCCTTTGGGGTGATGATAGACATTTTTTCGCCAACGAGGTGGTTCATCAGCGTTGATTTACCTGCGTTGGGTTTACCTATAATGCTAACAAAACCTGCCCTGTGACTCATAAAAACTTTTTTAAAATATTTTTGGACTGCAAAGAAACGAATTATATCTTTGCAGTCCAATTCAAAACAAATCTTAATTTTGATTTAGGTATTGAAAAGGCTTTTTCGGGGTTATGGCGAAAAAGAAAATAAGCACAATAGTGCGGGATGGAGCAGTTGGTAGCTCGTCGGGCTCATAACCCGAAGGTCATAGGTTCGAGTCCTGTTCCCGCTACCTAAAAATTAGAGGCCTTAAGTATTAACCACTTAAGGCCTTAATTTTCAAATCAGAAAACATTACGGAGTTATGCCCGTTATGTATGATACCAAAAACAAAATAGTGCGGGATGGAGCAGTTGGTAGCTCGTCGGGCTCATAACCCGAAGGTCATAGGTTCGAGTCCTGTTCCCGCTACCGAAGCGGACAAGCTTGAGAAATCAAGTTTTGTCCGCTTTTTTGTTTCATCTAACTTGCTGTTTATCAAATAGATTAAGCGAGCTGCCTCGTTGACTTTAGCGGTTCGATATTCATTTCCGTCAAAACACAGTTTTTCAGGGTACATCGAACCAATCAATTGCCGCTTCTTTGATGTATCTCCCTCTAAATAACGGACTTGTAGCGATTTTAAGGCAATTAAAGCCTTGTCAAGACACTCCTCAAGGTCATACGCCGGTTTGCTGAAATCTGTTAGTTTACTTTCCAATGTCAACAATTTCCTCTCGCATTCATCTTTGATGGATTTGTAATCTACGGTGTCTATTGCATCATCAAGCAACAGCCTTCGCGCCTTAGTAAGCCTGTCATTCTCCAATTGTATTTTGGCAAGCAATTCCTTCCGCTCCCCGGACTGCGAACCGTTTTGCTGGGTAAATAAGTCTTTTACGACCAATCTGAACACTTCCGCAACACCCTGCCTTGGCACGTAACGCTGTAACTCTGTAACAAAAGAACTATTCACATCCTGAGCTTTGTATCTTACACCACAACTGCTTTCGCAATGATAATAATAGTAATAATTGTTGCGCCCTTTCGAGCCGCTGCCAGTTAGTAGTTTACCGCATGACGGGCAAATCAGGAAGCCGCGCAATGGCAAGCTATCAACTGTCGTCATTTTAACGAGTTGGATGCGCTGCCTGCCATCGAGTACATCCTGCACCTGTTGAAAAAGCCTTTCCGATATTATAGCCTCATGCTGCCCATCGACCAACCGCCTAGGTTCGTCACGGTAAGCAGGAACGACAATTTTACCACAATAGGTATAGTTCCTCAACAAATGATAAAAATGGCTCTTACTGCACTGAAAGTCTTCGCTAACCAGCTTTTGCCTTATGCTGTCAACGTGGTGTATTCCTTTTGCCATTTCCTCGAAAGCCCACTTGACTATTGATGCTTGCGGCTCCCTTGGTATGATACTCTTTTTCCCATCTAAGGTGCGGTTGACATAACCATACGGAGCTGTAGTGAGGTATCGGCCTTCCTTACGTGCACGGCGCATACCGTAGAAGGTATTTAGCGCCCTTCGGTCATTTTCGACTTCAGGCGCTGCAAGATAAAAAGCAAGCATCATTTTGTTTTCCGGGATAGATAAGTCAAGCGGTTGTTCAACTGCTTGCGGTTCGATACCCACCTTTCTCAGAACGTTAATCATTTGATAGGCATCACCGGCGTTGCGGCTAAACCTATCCCATTTAGTGAACAGCAGTAAGTCGGCGGTGCGCCTTTTTTCTTTTTTATAAGCAGCGAGCATTTTTGACCATGCAGGACGGTTAAAAGTTTTTGCGGAGTAATCCTCGTAAATAACGTTTATAACGGTTATCTGCTGTATGCTGCAATATTTACGCAATACTTCTTCCTGGCTGCGGATTGAGTAACCTTTATCGGCTTGCTCATCGGTACTTACTCTAACATATAGATCAGCTTGTTTCATTTGTTTGCTCCTTCGTTGTTTCTTGTTGCTTGTTTTTAAAATATTGATCGACACTCAGCTTGCCTAAAAAGTACAGGAAGTCCAATATCTGTGTAGCTTGTTCTTCTGTTACTTCGTAACCTTGTTCTCTAAGCAGCTTGATAGCCTGCTCTGTTGTTACATTCCTCTTTTCGCACGATTCAAACTTCATTAATTAATCCTTAAACACGTTCCGTCTGATCGGGCCGACAAACCGCTTGCAAACGATGAAACGCACCGCCCGACGATAACGGGCGGGTACTGCGCGGTACCTGCCGCCGCTGGAGTCGAACGCTTGCCGTTCTTGCCAGCAGATAGCAAAGCCCATCATCGAAAGGAAATACCACGCGCACTAAGTATCGCCTTTACGCCCTGAAGGGCTCATAGTATGGTATTCTCATCGCTTAAACAACCGGGAGAGCAAGCAGGATAAACTGTCAAGGGTGGCGAATTTAGATGCAACTCAATCGCCATTCACATGCCCTTGACTATTTTTCCTGCGGAGCTAATTTTGTGTCCGCGATAGGATACCGTCAAACACAACAGTACAAAACAGGAGCAAGAATAGGTAGCAGGTTTAGTGGTAAGATATTACCGTAGGTTATAGAGAATGTCACATAAAACAGTTATGTAAACCATGGAACAGCCGGACAATATCGCTATAACCGCAAATCAGTAAGGCCTGTTATCACAGAACGGTATAACTATGTAACTGACAAAGCAGTTATACGAGAGGTACGAAACGTATTACTGCAAAGGCGGCGAGGCTGGCTACGGCTGGCCTGCGCGTATGCGCTGGAGAGCCGTAGCTTGCCGGAACCGCGAACTAATAATAGTTCAAGCCATGTATGCTACAGATCGGCTGTCAACAGGAATTTATTATAAATGCGCTTAGTCAGTTCAATAAGCTGATATACTTTCGTTTTTACCGCTGCTGCCTTCGCATTGTTGGCGGCATAGTTGTCCCTATACCGCACATCGATATAAGCATTCTTTAACACCTGAAACAGCTCCTCGTCCTTCGCATCTTCAAGATTAAATACGCCAGTAAAATCCGTAGTGAACATCTCCGTGATAGCGAGCAGTCGTGATAGGTTATGATTATTGATCTCGTAGCCAAGCACAACCCGGATGATAGCGACCAATAAACATTCTGCTGATTGGTGCAGCAGAAACAGCGCTGCATTAGTTGATTTTTGTTTAAGGCACCAATCAGCGGTATTGTAAAACTCTTTACCTTGCTGATACCAGCGATTCCAGTATTCTGCGTGTTTAAAGCCGTCAGAAAAGCAATCGGCAATGCTATGCACTGGCAAGCAACCCGCCCGATAAATAGATTACAGGGCAGGATAATACCTGACAAAAGAAAAAATTACCTTTCGCCACGGCAGTTTTAAAAGCGCCTGCGTAATGGACTAACACGGTCACCTTAGCAATTGCTTCACAACTTTGTTCGATGATACTATTGAGGTGCTGTGCCTGCCGCTGTTCATCGTCCGAAGTCAACACCAACAGGAATAGCTTATCAGCCGAATCCGGCCTCACGCCAAGATAGATAATGGCTTGCACTGTGGGCACCTTGTTCTGAATAACGCTAACTAAGTCTCTAAGTACATCGTTACAGATGGTTGGGATTACAGTGTTCAAACGATATAGCGATATTTCGCTCGGGTGTTCTTTTGCTATTTCGTTAGCCTGCTCTGTAGCTATCCCGTTCGGCTGCTCAACAATTATAGCGTTAATCTGTTCGGCAGTTACATTGTGATCCTTCTTATCCTTTAGGTGTGGCACCACCTTGCTGCGCTGATAGATCAGCCATGACGCCGAATACAGTTTTTGCAGGTTCTCGAAAATGGCGATGAAATCACCTGTAACGACCCAACCTTCGCCGCTAATACATGATAAACCATGTTCCAGCCATTCATATAGCTGAACCCGGTAGTCCGGCAGGCTGTATTTGCTAAAGATGTGGCCGATAACCGAAAACGGGTCACATAGTTCCGCGTCGCTCAGGTTTTGTGGATAATCCCGCCATATGTCACGCTCACCTGGAATAAGGTCTGCGGTTATCACTCCAACATTTTCGCCACGTTTCCACAGCACCCATGCCGCTTCGATCAGACTGATATTTGATTCGTGAAAACTTAACAGGCTGCCGGGATTGCCGTTCCTGTCAGTATAATAGGTCTTACTGAATATAGCCTCCCGCCATGACGCTAAGCGAGCCAATTGGTCGGGCAACCAGTCATCGTCGAAGAATGCGTCCATGGCAGTTACCGGGTCGCCGATCTCTTTCAGGGTAAGGTATTTTATGGGGCTGCCCCAATCATTTTGCTTATCTGCTTGCATAGAATTTGAGTTTAATGCCTGTCTGTATTGGCAAGCCTATCAAATTTCAAAAGCAAGTGTTTTCTAAACTATTCCTGAATATTCTATCGAAGAATGGCACTGGGATAAATTAGTTTTGCGATAGTCCTTTAAGCCGCAATAGGCAAAAAGGGCATTTTTTACTATATTTGTTTAAGCCTTACATTTATACCCGATGAGCACAACAGCAGAAAAACCCAACCAAATCCACCATGGCCGCAACGTTAAACGCTTTCGCGAAATGCTGGGGCTGAAGCAGGAAGCGCTTGCTTTCGAGTTGGGCGAAGACTGGAGCCAAAAAAGGGTTTCCCTGCTGGAAGCAAAAGAAACCATCGAGGAAGAATTACTGGCGCAAGTAGCGGCTATCTTGAAAGTGCCTGTTGAAGCTATAAAGAACTTCGACGAGGAAAAGGCGATTAACAATATTCAAAACAACTATGATAATTCTGTTATACATGGTGGACCCAGCGTAAATTATGGTTGTACTTTCAATCCCATCGAAAAGATTGTGGAACTTTACGACGAAAAAATTGCACTGTTAGAGCGTCTGCTTGCAAGTGAACGTGAAAAGATGGAGTTTTTCAAAGGAAAAGACGCTTAGAGCCCCACATATTGCACACAATACTATAGTTCGCTTTTATCACTCGGTAGTAACCAATCATCCTCAGAGTCGTTCAGCGGATCAATCCAATCAGCTTTCTGATGTGCCCACCGAAACCATTCATCGTTTGGATGCTCCATCGCGCCTATATATTCACGAAGTAGTTGCGCTTTTTTCCAAAGTTTCGCTTCAGACAGTAACTGTTTAATATCTCTTAATTCCTGTCGCCTTCGTGTTTCGCGTTCCGCTTGTGCTTTGCGCTCTTTTTCCCAAGCTATCTGCCATAATCTTGTTTTCTCCTGGTACTCCTCTTCCTGCTTAGCGACCAGCTCCAACTTCGCCAAAATCTTTGGTAGCTGGTCTTCCAAGTTTCTCGTCTTTAAATCCTGCCATTCTGCTCTGAGCCTGCCGTCAAGTTTAAAAGCCAGTTTACCGTTGGGCAGCCATTCAAAATCCTGGTAAGGTTTATGAGTTATCTTGTGCCTGGTGGTCTTTTCGCGGAAACATACCTTTAAGGATGTATCCCGAATGATGATATAGCAACCGGAAGCATTTGATTCAAACCGGTGCCTTCGGGCGCGAATCAATTTGATTAAGGTGTCCATAAATCGAAGCGCCCTTGTGATATTTACAGGTGCAACACGAATATCCAGCTCGCCTGTTGCTGTTACAGCCATTCCGGGATGATTTACATCTGTCTTTTTGTATAAGCTTTCCTTTGCTGCGATAATTAAAGGGTCAGGATTGCTTAACCTGTTCGGAACCCTGAAAGGCAGTTTTTCCTTTGCAATTTGCTTGGTTAACAAATCCAATTCGGAAACTTTTTTGACGGGTTGTTCCGGTGGTCGTTCTTCCAGATCGACATATGGTTGGCCTTTGCATTTTAGCGGTAAAGCTGGTTTCTTTAATTGTTGCCCGGCATATGTCTTAGCCCAATGTCCTGCTTTCGGTATGGGAATATTTAAGCGCAAACAGGCTTTACGAAGCCCCACATCCGATATGGCATATTGTTTAGCTATCTCTGTCATCGGCTTTTCCCAAACCAGCCGGTAAAGATCTTCCCTTTCTAATCGTATCATAATACAGGTGCTGCTTCGCGCATTTCCTCGGTGTTAAACTCGCCCAAACTTCTGAGATATTTTAATGTAACCGTTACCGATGAATGCCCCATCATCTTTTGAACGAGATAAACATCTTTCGTCCTGCGGAATACATCTATAGCGGCGGAATGCCTGAAAGAGTAAAGCGTTTGATTGGGATAGATCAGGCCGTAATTCAGCAAACCCTTCTTTTGCCTGCTCCACTGCTTACTGAAGTAAGCTTCGTTAAAGGGTGTCTTGCACAGGCTGAAAATATTATCATCCCGCTTTATGCCGTCCAATACCGGTTCTAATTCTTGCCTTACATAATCAGGCACGTAAACGACCCGCACCTTACCGCCCTTATTTTCATCGCCCGCCAAATGAATTTCTGTATTACCTGCTTTGAAGTGTTTTTTAGTCAGCAGGCGTATTTCTTCATGCGGACGGAGAAAGCAACCGTAGGTTAGCAAGCAGCAAAGATATAAATTGTCATGGTTTGCCTTAACGAAATTCAGGATCGGCTTCAACTGCTCTTTTTCATAAGCCAGGTTAAGTTTGGCCTTTATCCTTCTCGGCTCCGTTCTTTTAACCGTCAGCAGTTTTTCGTCGATCAGCCTGGCGGCAGTATTAAAAAGGACGCTTAGTTCCCGGCGCTTGTTCATATAGTGGGTGCTTGACGAATCGTAGCGATGCAGAAACGCTTCTATCTGCGCGGTCGTTAAATCCCGGATCGGAATTTCCCGCCCTTCGTCACCTAAGAAAAGCATAAAATGATTGTAAAGGTGTCGAAGGTTGTCCTTGTGCTTTCGGCTCAGGTCAGATGTCATTTTCTTTTCAAGGGCCTGCCGGAAAAGCGACCCTACGGATTGATCATGGTTTGTTTCTTTCATCAGGTAAAAATCACCGTTACAGGGCTAAACAGGCAGCTAATTCCGCGAATTCCTTCTCGCGAAAGAATAAGTATTCCGTTACCTCACTTCAGTAGCCGACAGCGCGTAGGACGGCAAAATAGGGGAACAATCATGTTCTATGCAATACTGAATAGGGATATTGCAGAAGCAAGTGCGGATAATTTACTACCAGAGGAACAAGTTAAGGCGATAGCGTCACTATCGCCTGTTAGTTCTGGCCTTTCGCTGCCTTTGGCGGTCTTTCCCATAAATCGCCTCGTCATCCACGTCGTCGCTAATACTGATGTTCAAAGCAGTGTCCAGCCTATCAAATTCAGGATGGCTGTCAGCCCTATGAAGTAAATCTGCACTCGGTGATTGGCTTTGCTTTTCTTCAATTCCCGTTCTATCGATTCCTGCCGCTGTATGATCTCCCGCAAAAGCGGCTGGTTGATAGCCGTCTTTTCGGTCAGTTCCTTTATCGTTTGCAGGAAGTCCTTCAATGCGGTGTCCATTGCCGATGTTTGCTGCGGGTTCCCGCTGGCCGTACTTTGCTCTTGTCCTATCGTTTGCTGCGCTAATCGCCGCGCTGTCTCTGCCTTGTTCATAGTCGATGTGTTTTAATATCTCATTCCATTTAAAGCGGTTCCCCAATGCCTGTCCGCGTATCTTGAAATCGTTGTGGAAATAGGTAATGCCGCTTACCCTGCCTGTCGATGCCTGGTTAAAAAGCAAAGAAATGCCATGCCGCTCGCAACGCTCAATAAACTCCTGTATGCTGATACGGCGGGATGGCAGTAAAAGCGATAGCTTCTCCTGGAGTAAAAGCTTTTCAGATACGCCGCCAGTCCTCTCCATCATTTCCAGTTCACCCTTAGTCGGTGCTTTTAAAGGGCGTTTATTTTTGGAGATGATGTTGCCTGGGTTTTTAGTTCTGCCATTATTCAGTTCAGTCGATTGCCCGATATGCGGCTCTACCGTTATAAGGTTATACTGCTGTTCCAGTTCCCTTAGTATGGCTTCGCTCTTTTTGAAGTTTTGGCTGTCGGAAACAACGGTACCGTCAAAACGGATGCGGTTTACCAATAAATGAAGGTGTAAATGGTCGGCATCATTATGCCTGAAAATAAAATACTGATTGTCATCGTAACCACTTTTGCGTAAATAATCATGCGCTATAGCTAACAACTGTTTATTTTCCAGCACGTCTTCTTTAGCAAAGTTCAGGCTGGTATGATAAACGTACCTGTTCAGAGCAGGCCGGAAGCTGCGCACCAAATCCACTTCCTGTTTGATAATACGTAAATCAGCAGATGCGAAATTTGTGTCGAGTATGGTTGCCCGTTTGCTCTTATCAGGATGTATTACCTTATTCAAGTTATACTGCAAAGCACCCATAAAACTTTTACCGATCTTTTGGCTGGCTATCAATTGAGCAATATTTTAATGATGAGCTGTAGTTGTTCGGATAAGTCACGCAAAGCTGAACTTATACCGAAAGGAAACCGGCCGGAATTGGTCTGCCTGGCAAGCTGATTGATATTGGTGCCGATCTTTTTCAGTTCGACGTATGTGTCGATGTCGATACGAGCCAACTTGGGCTCAGGTGCGCGCCCTTTGAGTAGTTTCTCCCGCACATACAAGTAGTTGGACAGACCTGCCGCTTTTGCGGCTTGCTGTACTTGTAAGCGCTCAATGGCAGTTAACCGGATTGTTATCCTGAATATTCGCTTCTCGTCTTTATGTACTGTCGGCCTTGCCATAAACTTTATTTATGGCGGCAAATGTTACTACTTTATTTAAGATTTTTTCGGTAGTTACTCGTACTGACGAACGATTTATTTTAAAGCTGTATTAGCACTTCAGGAGTGTAACAGGAAGACAAGCAACCACAGAATGAACAGTCCAATCGCCGCTTTATCGTTCGTCGTCAAATTTTTCATATGGTGGTATATTGATTTAATCGCAATTGTCTTTTCAAGATACATAAGTTCCCGTTATTTAGTTACAAAGCTACAAATAGCTTTTCTTCTGAACTAAGCCCAATGAAATCTGTGCATTCAAGTGCTATGTTATATGCTGAACATAGTGAAGTATATCGGGTTCGGGTGTCCCGACAAGACGTTTTGGGCTGCCCAAAACATGGCTTGCTTTATTAACTTTATTAAACTTTAGCTGGTGTTGTTTAAAAGCAGCAAATATTCGGCTCAATTCTATAAAGAACGTAATTCGCATAATAATATGAGTACGCTACAGCTGCCTGGCGACAAGCAGTTGCTGCATTCTTTATTACAGATATCAACTCAAATTGTATATTTAATTTGACGGCTAAAATATTTCTATCATAGTTCTAATTCGTCTACAATCAATGTGTCATCTTTTATATATTTAATACGAGATGATTCATGGAGTATTTTTAGTTGCTACAGAGACTGCATTATGACCGAAATTTGTATCTTCGGGCAACCTGAATCTGAAAGCTATGGTGTTTTTTTTTGTACGGGCATGGGTGTGGTTACGCCGTAACCCAATTCTTTTTATCGCATTGCTCATTACCCTTGCCGGTCTCATTATCGGAGGAATGTTCTTTTACCGTTTGACGAAGAGCTATACAGTATGGGGCTCCGGTGAGGTCGAAGTAACTAAGACAGGGGCGGTAGGAGATTTTATCGCGGGAGTGGTTGGCACCCTGTTTTCGCTGGCTGGCTTTGTTATGGTATTGCTCACTTACCGAGAACAGAAGATTGCGACAGAAAAGGATAAAAAGGAGGCCCGGATCTTTACGCTGATACAGATCCACGTCGATAACTCGAACCATATCAGCTACAACAACCCTTACCGCAATGGCTAAAGTACCTAACCACCAGGGCAAGGTCACGTTCGAGTTTATCCTCACACAGTTCGAAACCTGCATTCATGACCTTCGGCCATTCTTCCAGTTGTTTACGTATGAAAAGATATGCTTGCCAGCGGAAACTGCGAAGATAGGCTGTATTTTAAAACAGCGTCCGGACATCAAACCCTTACAACTAATCCTTTGCGATATAGCTTACTCGGTGGTTTTTTTCGGCCTAAACAAGTGGGATCGTGAAGCCATCAAAAATCTATATCAGTCGGTATACCACCCTATGTTTCTTAAGTACGTACTTGATTATTTAAGCCGTAAACCGCACCGAGATTCCGAAGAGTATAATCAATGGCGTGAGCTTCAATTTCCTCTGCGCACAGCTTACTTAGAGCAGTTGACAGCAAACATGGCTGAAAATGCTGACCATTTAAATGTATTTAGCGAAACATTAGATCGGGACAGTAAATTTCGACACCTTTCGTTCAGTCGTCCTTATAAATTTTATGGCGGACACCAGTTCAAGCTCGGGCACTACTACCGACATCTGTTTCAAACAGTCAAATACATCAACGAACAGTCAATCTTTTCATACCCAGAAAAATATGAGTATAGCAAAACACTTCGCGCACAATTGTCAACACCGGAGCAATATCTTCTTCTCTTCAACAGCATATCACGGATCGGCAGGGACTGGGAACTCAACAAACTGGTTGCAGACGCTACCTGTATCGATGAACAACTCATCACCAAATACAACTTGGTCAGGAACGTTCCCTCCGTAACTTTTTTGGATTTTCTAGATATGAGAGACTATTATCCGTTGGTCACTTTTGAATTTCAGCCGGAGCCGGAAGGCAGAGATAAGCTCGAAAAAAAGTACCATTAACCAACACCCACGTTCGAGGTACGCAAGATAGTTAATCGCAATGTTAATAAGTAAATGGCACCGATGCATTGACTACCCGTCATGATAAAGAGCACCATTTTTTTCAGAGCATCTTGGCAGTTTTGAATACGTAAAATCGCAGGTTAAACTATTCCTTAGTCACACAACTACATGCTCAATGTTATAAACCATGCGAGCGTCAGTTAAGCCGCGCCAATATGGCACGGCTTACTAACACAAATGTCTTATGTTATTTAGACTTCTTTACGGTCTGAACATAAGTCGTTTTTGGACTTCTTTTAACTTGGGTGTTACTAACGAACCTCCCGGTTATCGCACTCTTATTTACCTTTGTTGCTTTACTCACGGTTAATACCTCCTTTCTCTTTCTTAAGTATTTCAAAAATTAAAAAAGCTGAAGAATGATTTGAAGCGTTGAAAACGCGACTTTTTCTTCTTCTTGCTCTTCATAGTAATACCCCCTTTTGTTTTCGCCGAAACCTCGCCGAAATATTTGTCTTTGCGCCTGCGCTCGTCTGCTCTTCCACTTGCCACTTTTTCGTCGCTCCAGTTTCCAGAATATTTGACCTTGTTATCTATGATCCAGTAATGGGACCGGCATTCAAAGTTCCAGTTCCCAATAGAAGGGCTCAAAGAGATTGTCTTGCCATTAAACTTCAGCTGCCAATCTACAGGCGAGATGGGTGTTACAACCTCATTGCCACAGCCACATACACACAAGTGCATGGCTGTGCAATAAGGGATCGAAACATACAGTATGTTCGGTTCCATAACATCAGGGACGTGCTCGACGAATTTATGATGTAGCGTCATCATTGATTATTTTTGAAGTTGTTACCAGGTACGATGAATGATGTTCTCCGCCGACATCTGCATAGATGCCGCTAAGTTTTTTCCACTTGATCACCGCTAACATGGCGTTCATCGCATTAAGCTCGGCGATCTGGATATTGGTCGCATACTCGTTATCATCATCATCAGTGCCAGGTAGTTTACCTGACAAGTGATCATGCTTTTCTGGAGTTGCTGTGGTAACCCTTAGCGTACCTATCAAACGTTCATCAACAATATTTACACCCAGGCCAACATCAATAAAGTTGACATTCATTCCAACAAGGTGTTCTGTGATCAACTTACGTGGCCTGCTCTTATCAATAGCAATGAATACATGTGTCATATTATTGAGTTCATCAACATTTCTAGCGTCTACATAGTAGCAATGTTTTATGATGTGCTTGTGCATGCGTGAGTATATTTCAGCGTAATATTCCACTTTGTTCAATTGCTGATCAAGTTGCTCAATAGAGGCGGCTCCCGGGGATCTGAACGCATTATGCTGCAAAAGAACATCGCCATCGTAAATGTGTATCTCGCCCACTGGAGTTTTGGCCAACATATCTAAAATATAAGCACCGGTACCGCCCAGGCCAATGATAGCTACTTTTTGCCCCTCTAATCTGGCGTTGATTTGCAAGATCTCGGCTCTGCTCGAGTTTGTATCAACATATTGAAAAACGGAACCTTCAGCAACAACAGGTACTACTTTAAATGTTTTAGCAGTTACTTGGTCATCAATCGCTTGTGCTGGCCCGGATATTACCCTTATATATGTAGTCAACTTTTCATAATAGTCGGGGTAGCCGTTAGCCGGTTTGTTTGAGAAGAGATGATTAGTGGTTACACCTTCCCGGATCAACATTATAGGGTTGCTATTTTTTATCGCCGTAATTTCACTTCCATCCTGGTTGCACGGATTTTCCCCCATAAAATAAATGATATGCGGGGGATTGGGTGCCGTAGTGGTGGGATTTGCAAGTGTTAGCTGACTTACCAAGGTGCCGTATTTAATCTCCAACTTGTTGTTCAAATAGGGTACATGGTGGATAATTAAATATCCACCATGTACTTCTACTTCATAGCCTTCGTCTCTAAGACGTTTGAGATCGGGGCTATGATTGATTAGTTGCAGAGACATCGAAATTCATCTTATCTTTAACGAGTACAACTGATCCCTTCACCATAGAGCCTTCGGGTTTTGGTTCTGGCCCGCCGCTATAGTTTACGGTATAAACCTTCTGCGGATTCGGGTCATAACTACCAAAGGCTAAAATAACCACTTCTTCAAAAGTGACTGTTCTTTTCGCCCATGGCTTGCGGCGTGTATTAACTAAAATAACGACACTGAACGGTTTGGAGATGAAATGCTCTTTGCCCGGCAGCGCAAGGTCGACCTGTCTGCCATCAACAATCAACTCGTCCTCATAAGGTTCGGGCACTTTTAAAAACAATTCATCGGTTCCCGGTACCTTACCAAGCTCTCTGATTTTCTCTGCAGAGATGTACTGCTCATATGAGAAGAACGGCTCACCGTTAATAGTGAATTTTAGTTTATCTTCAACGTAAAAGTGCTCAACATCTGTGCGCGCCAGGTCGACCTGTTCGTCATTCTTGATTAGGTCGGGCTCATATCCCTCTTGTACAGCGAGGTACATTTTAATGTGTAACGGAATCCCTGCCAGCTTTTTCAAAGCGGCACCGGTCATAAATTGTTCAAAAGTTTCAAATCGCTTGTTGTCTATATAGAACACCAAGGCTTCTTTATTTTTTTTCATCTTGTTTCTAAATTTGTAATACCAAAAATTTTAAGGTGCTGCTTATCATTTCGGCAGCACGCCGGATCGTATCCGGTAGTAAATCAGCTTTTTTAAATCGTTTTTATTTAAAGTTCAACCTTTCAGGCCCAGAAAAACGGCTTAAACGCCTTAAATTTTGGTTTAGAACCTATCGAGAGCTTGCAGAATTGCAAAAAAGAAAGTAAGTTTGATCACCACAATCTGTACTTACTTAGGAGCCAAGAAGCTTTTAAGGCTATTGGTCTTTTTTGAATTTACATGCCAGGTAGTTTCTGCCTGGTTTTTTTATATCCTTTCCTCCGGGACAAATATAACTCCATATTTTCAAAATGCAAGGTTTTAACGTAATTAATTTTTTTGTATAGTTTTATAAAACAAAATGTTAAATTTTGCTAAGTTTTATAAAAATATGATGTAAAGTATCATAAACATTTTTTATCTTTGTCTAATTATTTACATTTGCTAATAATTTTAGTAATGGAGCTGCCGAGTATAGAGGATTTCTACAATGAGTTAGGTGAGAAAATTAAGGTTGAAAGATTGCGCCAGCGCATTAGCCAAGAAGAACTTGCTGAATATCTTAATCTTACAAGGTCGTCCATTATTAATTTGGAGAAAGGCAGACACAGGCCATCAGTGTATCAAATTCTTCAAATAGCGGCCATGTTAAATATCGAATACATCAAACTTATCCCTGTAACATTAAAAGTTGATAAAAACACAACTACTAATGAACAGTTGAAAGAAAAAGTACAATCGGAGCTTGACCCTAATGAATTTGATCACAAAGACAAAAATGCTGTGTTAGACTTTCTGTCGTTATTAAACAAGTAAAGTTATGTCAGTAAACATCAAATTAATAAACAGCCGGGTAAATGCCATACTCAAGTCACTGCCCGAACTCAAACTACCCATTGACGTGAAAGCTATTGCGAAGTCGCTTGGCCTTAACGTCATGGAATATGATCTAGGCGATGGGGTCTCAGGTTTGCTCGCCATACAAGAAGGCGTTGGTACCATTGGTATAAATCCTACCGAAGCACCCGTTCGCATCAGATATACTATCGCTCACGAGATCGGGCACTTTGATCTTCACCGGGACAAAAGTGACCTGTTCGTCGACAAACAGATGATTTACCGAAGTGTTAGTTCTGGTGATACACCTGAAAAGCAGCAGATGGAGCAAGAAGCGAATGTTTTTGCCTCCGCGCTACTTATGCCAAGCAATTTGTTGAGAAAAGAAGTGGAGAAAGCAAAGCTTGACCTGGCCAGTGGCGATGCTATAGAAGCACTGGCAAGAAAATTTGATGTTAGTACCACTGCTATGGCTATCAGGATCTCAAGCCTTGGACTGATTTGACGCTCAATTATAACGTTACGCATGCCACGAGAAAAATGGTTGATCGACCCCAGTGAATTAGATGAATTCCAACGAAAGATCCGTGGATTGAGTATTAATGAAAGCTATGTGATTAAGGGTTGTCCAGGAAGTGGAAAAACACTGCTGGCGTTATACCGGGCATTGGACATCTATATTGAGTCGCTTGCAGAGGACGAGGACGATCCTGCAAGCTTCACCCTGGTGGTTTATACCAAGGCGTTGAAAGGATTTTTGCGGTCTGGGATCATTGAACTTAAAATACCGATACACCAGATAATACACTTTGATAAATGGGATGGCGCAGATGTCGATTACATCATCGTAGATGAGGCGCAGGATTTTACACAAAGCGAAATCGATGAGCTATCTAATGCCAGTATGAAATCCATCATGCTTTACGGAGATAGTGAGCAGCAGCTTTACAAAGAGAAAAAGAATAAGGAAACAGAAGTTTACGAAAGTACGCTTACCATAGAGCAAATCGCTGACCATCTTAAATTAGATCATTTCGAGTTACTGAAAAACTATCGTCTACCTAATACAATTGCCGCGCTCGCTGAACATATATCAGCAGACAAAACCCTAGAAGCGAAATGTGTCAAAACCGGCATGGATAAACCGAGGTTGAAGAAATTTGTCGACTGGAAAAAAGAACTTGATTACATTATGAATGAGATCAAGACACGCAACTATACGGATGTAGCGATCCTTGTTCCGTTTACGCATCGGGGTAAGGCGCCCAAAAATAATTATCACCGAAACATACCAGATGTAAACGGGTATTTCGATGAAAAAGGCTTTGCGCATGAATATAAAGTGAGTTCTTATGGCGAAAATGGATTAGAGATCGATTTTGAGTCCAACCTCCCTAAATTGTTGACCTACCACGCCTCTAAGGGCCTACAGTTCGAAACGGTGTTTATCCCGTTCTGTGATTATCCGGGACATGATGATTGGTTCATCGAACGCTACCAAGCCGCTTTGTTCGTCGGGTTGACACGCAGTTACAGGAATTTATATATCACCCATTCAGACGGAATAACACCGTTCTTCGACGGGTTATCACCATCAAAATATCAGTAATATGGCACATTATTATTACCCGTTATCGACCAGAGATTTCGCTTTTGAAAATATATTTTCAAGTGAATCGGTTTCGCCTGCCAGTTACTATGCAAAGAGAGCATTCGGGTTCGACTATTTTCCTGTCTTGCCGGCCGTGAATAACGACGAGGCAATTTTGCTTTTTAGCAAACCGCCGGCTTACGAGGATCCGAACAACGCTAAATTCATTTTAAAGATAGCGGAAGGCGCGCTCAACCCGGCTGAGCTTGTGTTCATTGCTGAAGGTGTTTTTGCTTATTATAATACGATATATTTAGACAAAGGGTTAGCTAGTATTTTATTCTTTTCGGCAAAGGACATCAGAATGGCGATATTAAAAGCGAACACCTCTCTTCCAACGAAAGTTGCCGAGAAATATATTGCTTCATTTGAGATCATTAGCAATGCCGACTGCCGCGTCTTTCCGCCTGTCCTACCTGGTGTGGTCAGAACAGATGAGGATGCCTCCTTAAAGATCATCTTGGATAAACGGTTCAATCATTTTAAAGGCTTTATTTATGGCTTAGTGATCGGTCATATCGCGAACGACCGAAAAAAAGAGAGGGGTCTAAAAATGCGCTTTCAGGAGATAACCAATGCTTTTGCCGAGTTGAAAAGCCGTATCGATAGTCAGCAAACCGTCAAAGGCAAAGGAGAAATTCATCTATATATTGAAAAACTATTTAGGGCGGTAAACATAGCGGAAATAGAACACGACCAGTTCCAGTATGGCAGCGATGTTGACGAGGATTTGCTAGTTGAATATCTATTAAGTAAACTTTCAAGGTTAAAAACTGCAAAAGATGTAAATCATTACCTTGATATCGTCATCAGCAACGATGAACTGTTGGGCAGTTCAAACTATAAAACCATTCTTGATGACTATCTACTTAACCGTCGTTCTAGCGTGGGGCACTTTATAGAGCTAAGACGGAATATTCAGCAGTTCATTGATGTTTTCCAGTCAGCCACGAGATCTGTTCACAGCGCTGATGAAATCAACAATCGGATCAAGCTATTGCTGAAAAATACGGCTGATACCCATCAGGAACAATTATCTGCACGAACTTATGATCTTAGGTTGGACCTGACCAGCATTTCTTATGACATCGTTGAAAATAAAGTTACATTCAATATGAGCCAGAGCTATCTAAACGCCACGCCGGACAATGAATTTACTTTCATCATCAATGCCATCTTAAAATTCGCCAAGTCTAATAAAGGTCCAGCAAGAAAAGAGATGATCTTGAAGATCGTGGAAGAGGTAGGGAGTAGCTACACGAAGGGCGGTAAGGAGACTTTATTGTACCAATATCTTGAGAACAGGATAGATGTCTATTCTTTGGAGAAAGCATCAAACCTTATAATGAAAAATTTTGTAGCATTCACTTTTAACCCGGATAGCCTGGAAAAGCTGGATGACTTTCTGATGAGTAAGTCAGTTGAAGAGCGCTGGATGGCATATACTTTCTGGGGCGCCTATAACGGGTTCGCTAATATTAGCCGAAATTACACGGCAGATATTTTTAGCTCACAAAATCTCGAATTGCAAGAACAGATAGATCAATATTTAAGACAATTTATTTTAACTGTGGTTAACACTAAACCTTCTGTTAGCGACACGATAAAGGTGGTTGAAGTTGCTGACCCGGTATTAGTAATTCCTGATCAAGCGGGACTAGAGGATAGCTTGGTCGGGTTTTTTAATCTACAGGTAGCTAATCATTACAAGCTTAGTCTGGAGGAGTTCGCTCAAGTTGTAAAGCTAACACAGCAAAAAGATTTTCAGGACGAGCTAAAATCAAAATATCAGATTGCAAAAAAAGAATCGTTAAAGCTTTTCAATGCAGTCAAAAAATATTTTGACCCCAATGCGTTGTTTCGTTAAAACGAGTTTAGTGAATAATTCGTTGTCTGCCGTTTGGGTTTCGATACTTTTAATTATCTAATAAGCATTTTAATTCACATTGGAAAGGGCGTCGCCAATAAGTTTTGCTTGTTCCAAAATTGTTTTAATTGCTTGCTCTTGCTTTTCTGGAGGGTATCCGTATTTTTTTAAAATCCGTTTTATCATAACACGCATCTTGGCTTGAACACTTTCTTTCTTTTCCCAATCAATTGTAACAGAGCTTTTTACACTGGCGACTAATTCGCGTGCAATAGATTTTAAAACCTCATCACCTAAAATTTGTACAGCACTATCACTGACTTCCAAAGCGTCATAAAATGCCAGTTCTCTAAAATCCAGATTTAAACTTTCACCTCTCTTATCAGCTTCTTTAATTTGCTTGGCAAGTCGAATAAGTTCATCAATGATTTCAGCTGCTGTGAGAGCATTATTTTGATAGCGTTTTATCGCGTCAGCAAGCATTTCTGAAAACTTTTTACTCTGAATAATATTTTTTTTAGATCGTGATTTAATTTCATCGTTCAGCAGACGTTTCAACAGTTCTAAAGCGAGGTTCTTTCGAGGCATGTCCTTCACTTCAGCCATAAATTCGTCAGAAAGAATGTTAAGCCCGGATATTTCAGGATTTTGTAATCCGGCAGCTTGGAAGATGTCAACTACTTCAGTTGATATTAAAGCGTCTGAAATTATTTGCCTTATAGCAGTCTCGACTTCCTCGTCACTTCTCCTTTTACTACTTTCCCTTAGCTTAGAAATTCTTGCTTTAATCGCCTGAAAAAAGCTCAAATCGTCTCTTATGGCCAGAGCTTTGGGATGTGGTACGGATATAGCAAATGCTTTAGAAAGGTTTGATACATTCGTGCTGAACCGTTCTTGTCCTTTATCCAATTTTAAAATAAAGTCGGTGGCATCTAACAAGAAGGTTAGTTTTTCTCTTGGTTGTAAATCGAAGAAATGTTTGTATTCGAAGCCATGAAACAAGTCTACCACAACTCCATATAGTTCCTCCATCTTCGCCACTGCTTCTTCCTGGTCGAACTCAATTTTTCCTTTGCCACCACTTGACGTATAAATGTTTAGTGCTCTTTTTAGGTCCTGCGCAATTCCTAAATAGTCGACAATTAGTCCACCTTCTTTGTCTTTAAAAACCCGATTCACCCTTGCAATAGCCTGCATAAGGTTATGGCCGGTCATAGGTTTATCTACATACAAAGTATGTAAACAAGGTGCGTCGAACCCCGTTAACCACATATCACGAACCAATACAAGTTTTAACGGATCGCTCGAGTCTCGCAATCTATCCCCAATGGCTTTTCTTCTTGGCTTGTTTCGTATATGTTCCTGCCAATCCAATGGGTCAGATGAAGAACCTGTCATTATCACCTTGATAACACCTTTGTCATCATCGCCGCTGTACCACTCTGGACGGATTTTAACAATTTCATCATGCAAAGCCACACAAATTCTGCGGCTCATGTTAACAATCATTCCCTTACCATCAAAAGCTTCACAACGTTGTTCAAAGTGTTTTACTAAGTCGGCAGCAACTTGCTTTAGCCGTTTATCGCTACCAACAATAGCTTCTTGTTGTGTCCACTTGGCAAACCGCTGCTGCCTTTCTGTAAGCTCATCTTCTTCAGTTACTTCTTCTATTCTTTGGTCTATAACCTCTTGCTCTTCAGGGGCCAGTTCGATTTTTGCTAAACGACTTTCATAAAAAATTCTTACAGTTGCACCATCTTCAACCGCTTGTTGTATATCATATATGTCTACATATTCGCCAAAAATTGCTTTAGTATTTTTGTCTTCACTTTCAATAGGTGTTCCGGTGAAGCCAATAAAAGAAGCATTAGGTAAAGCATCGCGCATATGCCTGGCATAACCGTCTATAAAATCATACTGACTTCGATGCGCTTCATCTGCAATTACCACGATATTTCTTCGGTCAGATAGCTTTGGATAAGTTGCACCTTTCTCTTCGGGCATGAATTTTTGTATAGTTGTGAAAACCACACCACCAGACGCAACTGAAAGCAGACTTTGTAAATGGCTGCGGCTTTCTGCCTGTACTGGTGTCTGCCGTATTAATTGCTGGCAATTGCTGAAGGTTTCAAATAACTGCTGATCTAAGTCATTACGGTCTGTTAAAACAACTATAGTAGGATTGTTCAATTGTGGAGTTACTACCATTTTACCGGCATAAAACACCATACTCAAACTCTTACCACTGCCTTGTGTATGCCATACCACGCCAGCTCGTTGGTCTCCGGAAAGTGATGACGCTTTTACCGTTGACTGAATTGCTTTATTTACAGCGTAGTACTGATGATAGGCTGCTATCTTCTTTACCGTTTTGTCTTTCGTTTTTTCAAAGACAATAAAGTAGCGCAATAAATCTATTAGCGTTTTTTTATTGAGCATTCCACTGAAAACCACATCCATTTCAACATTTCCGCTTGATGAAGGAAAGATGGTTGTCTGGTATTTTTCTTCAGGTTCGGAAAATGTGTTTTCAAACTGTGCCTCCGGAGTTTTCCAGCCACTAAATCTGCTATAATCGCTGGTTATGGTGCCCGCCTTAGCAAACCATCCATCTGTAACTATTAAAAAGCTATTATAATTGAATAATGTTGGTATTGCTTGCTTATATGTTTGAAGCTGATTGTATGCCGCCTTTAAATCGGCTTTTTCGTTGATTGCATTTTTTATTTCTATAACTACTAAAGGCAAGCCATTGACAAATACAATAATATCCGGCCGCTTATTGTCATGATTTTCAACAATTGTAAGCTGGTTAACTGCGGTGAAATCGTTGTTTTCGCAATTCTGGAAATCAATCAACCAAACTTTAAAGGTTTTAATTTGGTCGCCATCTCTACCTTTTACGTCAACGCCTTCGGTCATGAGTTTATGAATTGCCTCGTTGTTGGCCAATAAATTGGTGAAAGGAACTCTCGCCACATTTCTTGCCGCTTCTTCTCGTATATCGGCAGGAATTTCAGGATTAATTTTATCAATAGCCGCTTGCAAACGGTTGGTTAAAACCACTTCATTGTAAGCCCGCTCAATGCTTGCACCATTTAGTATCTCGTAGCCTTGCTTTTGCAAAGTTTGAAGAGCCATTTGTTCTATTTCTTCTTCTGTTAACATGGTCATTATGGCACAATTAAATTGATTAACGTTGCTTGTTCTGCATCAAAGCGAGCTTGCAAATGATCAAATGAAATTTCATCACGTTTAGTAATTGGCTCAAACCAATATTTACCTTCTTTTTTGCCTTTGAAAAAGCTCAAATAGGTCTCTCTACCTACTCCGTCTTTCAGAAAATGTAGGAAAGGCGAAAGACTGAAAATTTCATTATCCCATTTTATAAAAAGTTGCTCTTGTCCAAGACCTAATACAAAAGCCTGATTATTTGCAAAGTCAAAATCACCAAATTCCTTGTTCAGATAGTGTCCGTTAAATTCTTCGCATCTGCATCTTACAGCAAAACTTTCAAATCTTAAAATTTTGCATTCTGCTAAAAACTCTGTCATCATCAACATTTCTTTGAAAAGTGGAATGACTTGTAAAAGTTCTGCTTCAGCTTCTTCTCTTGTCGGTGCAGTATGATGCGAGATATCATTTCTTATGTCTTGCAAAGCCAAAAGTTTGTCCAACAAATTAGGCACTATTTCTTCACACTTTAAACCTAATCCATTGGCCCTGGAGTATTCAACAACTGCTTTTAGGTTTTGAATTTTGGGTTTTAGTGCATCAGAAATCAGGCGGTCGGTATGGAAGTTTCTATAAATAGGACCTGTTGAGCTTGTGCCAACCAAAATCTGTGAAGCTTTAAGGTCAATTCCTTTGTGGCGTATTTCACCCCAAACAATCGCATACAGAACAAATGCAATAGACTCCCAAGTGTCTTTCAGGTGCAATAGTTTTCTAACCGGGTCTGATGCTCCCTCACCTTTTTCAGAAAGTCTGAAATTGTAAGCTATGCAAGATGGATACTGATTGTAAACCATATCTTTCAACCGCTCATATTCTATATCTTGAAATTCTTGGTAAGCTTCAACATAGCCTATCGGCTCCATTTCAAAAAGAACGCGACTCGGGTAAAACATCACGCCTGCAATGTCAATCTGACCCGCCTCATCTAACGACTCGTTAAATCGTAAAAATTGCGGATCTTCATATGGAGTTACATTAATAGCCATTTACTTTTATTTCACCCGACATAAGTTTTGGCAATAAAGAATTTCTAGTTGCCGCTAATTGTTGATTTTCAATTATTTTATGAAATCTGGTTTCCAAGATTGGCCTAACTGTCTTTTCAAAACTTTTTAAAATTTCATCATCAGGAATTAATATTTCTAACTCAAAGAGATCTGTTGGTTTGATCCGCTGATGACTATTACTCGTGCCTGTAGCGATATTTGTTAATTTTCTAATTAGCTCAGGCTGTTTTAATAAGTAATTCAGATATGAATAATAATACTTACGCTTGGGAACAAAGCCAATAAACTCTGTTGAACAAACTGATGAATCTTCATCTATAGTCCCAATCGACCAAATTCTTGGTATTCTAGGATTAAGCTTTGAGAATAATACAGAATAAGCTTTAACCGCTGTTTTGTTGCTTAAAATATTGCTACCCAAATCTTTGCTGGGCAACTCGTCAGTATCAAATGCTGGCAAACTGTAATGATAAAATTCTTTTTCAGGGTATTTCGACGGATTTATATTTTCCCTTACCTGATCAGCAATGTCAAACAACGATCCAACTTCCCAACTCACGGGAATATCGCCAACCTCGCTATGTTTTAAATTGCCGTCAGCGCCAGGATAGTTGAAATTGACAAACCATTCTTTAAAGAGCGCACAGGTTATTTCTTCAAGCGTTTGGTTTGTGGCAAGGTTATTTTCGATTTTATCGTCAAGCGAAGATAAAATAGTAGCAATTTGATTCTGAATGTTTCCAGATGGTAATGAAATCTGGATTTCTCTCAATTCTTTTAAGTTTAATGTTGATTGAACAGTGTGCGTAGCATAATAATCGAATGCTTTTTGTACATGAGGCTGTTTTAAAGCCCAATAAATAAAGTCCCTGTTGATGCCTTCCTTTATCGGCAAGACGCCTATTGCTCTAACGACATTCCACCCGATTTGCTGGTTAGTTACTTTAAAGACAAATCCTAAACTACCAACCAAACTAACTAGTATTTCATTTCCTTGTAATCTTGTTCTGGAATATTTGCTTTCAATTTCAGGCTTAACTTGAGAGACGTCTTTCAAATCAAATCTTCTTTCAGTCAAGTTATTGACTTTTAAAATAGGAATGCCTCCACTATTAATAAATTCACCTGGCTGGACTATGCCATATGATATACCTCTGTTCTCATCAACAAGTGACTCAATTGTTACCTTATTCCATTCATCAAAACTCATATCCAATTTCTTTTAGGCTTCTACGAATGGCTATTTCTAGTTCAGTATCTTTAGCAAATTGCTCGGCTAACTTCGCAGTAAGGACTTGCATTTTTTCTTCAAAAGGCATTGCGTCTATTTGCTCGTCTTCCGTACCAACATATCGGCTGGGTGTTAACACATAATTGTTTAAGCGTACTTCGTCTAAAGTTGCAGCTTTGCAAAAGCCTGGCGTGTCGGCATAACCATCGTTTACATTTCGCCACTTATGGTAAGTGTCGGTAATAGTTTTAATTTCGTTTATATCGTCATTACTGCCATCACGCAGAACTCGATTCCGTCTGTTAATCATCTTGCCCATTTTGCGGGCATCAATAAACAAAATTTCGTTTTCACGCTTGCGGAATCCATTATTGGTTTTGTTTTTTGTTAAAAACCATAATGAAGCGGCAATGGTGGTATTGTAAAACAAGTTGGCTGGTAGTGTAACCATACAATCTACTAATCCGGCTTCAATCATATTTTTCCTAATCTCACCTTCGCTGCCGGTATTGCTGTTCATGCTCCCATTTGCCAAAACTATACCTGCGGTACCATTAGGGCTTAGTTTATGAATAAAGTGTTGCAGCCAAGCATAGTTAGCATTACCTACGGGAGGTGTGCCGTATTTCCAACGTACATCATCACGTAGCTGCTCGCCCTTCCAGTCGGAGATATTAAACGGCGGGTTGGCAATAATATAATCAGCTTTTAGGTCGGGGTGTAAATCGTTTGTAAATGTATCTCCAAATTGAATATTTGCGTCGATCCCTCGTATCGCCAAGTTCATCTTCGCCAGCTTTACGGTAGTAGGGTTGCTTTCTTGTCCGTAAATACTTAAGTCGCCTATTTTGCCCTGATGATTTTCAATAAATTTTTCACTTTGCACGAACATGCCACCACTGCCACAACATCCATCATAAATTCTTCCTTTATAAGGCTCAAGCATTTCAACTAAAAGTTTTACAATACTTTGTGGCGTATAAAACTGCCCTCCGTTTTTACCTTCAGCATCTGCAAACATTCCTAAGAAATACTCATACACCTGGCCAAGCAGATCCTTGCCTTGATGTCCTTCACCCCCAAAGCCAATTTTACTAATTAAGTCAATAAGTTCCCCTAAACGTTGTTTGTCAAGATCAGGATCTGCATAATTTTTAGGTAATACTCCTTTTAAGCTATCATTGATCTTCTCAATACTATCCATAGCCTGGTCAATCAGAACTCCGATTTCAGGTTGTTTAGCATTGTCTCTTAAAAAAGTCCATCGGGCTTTTTCAGGCACATAAAAAACATTGTAGGCTAAGTATTCGTCAGAATCTTCAGGGTCAGCACCTTCAAACTCACCCTGTCCATCATTTAGTTTTTGATGCAGTTCTGCAAAGGCGTCAGATATATATTTTAGAAAAATTAATCCTAACACAATGTGCTTATATTCCGCAGCATCCATATTGCTTCTTAGCTTATCAGCTGCTGCCCATAGGGTTTTTTCAATTTCGTTTATATCGCTCATATTTTATTTTATAAGAGCTTGTTTTACCAAACTCATTATGTATTCCAGATCAAAATCATTTTCAACAATAACTTCATAATCTCCATTACCCCAATGCCCAATCTCTGAGACATCTCTCATCAGATTTTTGGGGTCGTCCAAACTACCCTTTTTTAAGTTGATCCACATTTTTAGGTATCGTTTTAAAAGCGTTATGTCAATTATATTCGTTCCTTTTTTGAATGCTATGTAGTCCTTTTTTGCTTGAATCTCAATGTCGGGATTTAGGTTTAATATCGCAGTCTTAAAGGTGTTATACAGTTCAGCTATATCTTCCGGTACCCGTGCAATGTGTTCTTCTTCGGTAAACGTTTTTATTTCCTTACTTACTTTCTCCAACTGTTTGTTCTGTTCTGCAATTGGCTTAATACTCGGTGCTGATGCCGATTTTTTTATGGGATTAATAACGATTATATCGCCATTAAATCTTTTTACTTCCCATAGCTCAATTGAAAGGTCTTTAAAATTAGTGGACTGTTTTTGGAAATCAGTAAAAGCATTAGAAACAAACACAACCTTACTTTGACTCCAATCAATTTGGTCACGCTTTAGATTTTTCTGTTTGCTTTCATTATACTCAATGATAAAATCAGCTTTGTATTCGAGCATCAAATTCAGATACGATACTCCCTGGTCAACCACGCTATAGTTTCGATCCCTCTTATACTCAATTATCACAAATGCATTGTTTTCGCTATCAAAAGCAAGCGTATCTATCCGGCTATTTTTAATAATGAATTCAGATTTAATAAACTCAAGCCCTGTTATGTCGGGAAGGTTCTGTTCAAAGACTCTTTGCAGGTCACGTTCTAATTTAAAAGGTAAATCCTTTAATGGGCTTAATTTATTATTTTGGGTTGAGTATATAATCATTAGGAATAGGCTTAAATCTGCACAAAGCAGTAGCACCCTCAAATATATCGAATATCATCATTACTTGCGAACCGACAATCAACCTAATCAAATCACTTACCAAGAAAGAACTTGAGGCGGATGACTTCAATATTGTAAAAGTAGTGCACTGCTGAACTGCGTGTATTCGAAGAAAATTTAACGAATTAGCCTCAGCAAGCTAATGAAAGATACGGGATAGGTTCAATCAGTAAACCTCTCCTAATAAAGTCGCTCGGAAAGGGATCAAATAAGCAAATCAAGCTATTCGCAAATCGTTAAAATCTTCGATTGTTCCACCAAGTGGTACGAGTTATGTCCAGTCTGCGAAGAAAAAACCCAATAGAAACTAAGTTGATTTCTTTTAGGTTAATCATGAGACTGTATAATCTATTGTTTCTTTTGCTACTTTTCTTTGCAAAGAAAAGTAGTCGGGGCAATGTTTATCTTCGATAATCTACCGTTTTCTACATTAGGTTGACGACAATGATGTCGTCAACCTTTATACATTAATCAGCTTACAAGCAGACTTAAATCATCCAAAAAGCGGTTGGATATTTTTCCCCTACTGGTTCATAACAATAGGTTTACGCAGCCCATAGTTGAATCGAATCTTTATTTTAGGCAACTTTTAATTCATTTAAAACCTTTAGTTGTTCCACCAAATGGTTCGAATTATGTCCAGTCTGGGGAGCAATGCCTTCATCCCCTGATTAGGCATAATTTGATTCAATCCGTGTATTAAGCTTCAATACGATATCATACAGGTTTATGTGAACCGGAATTTATTATTAAACTTGTCTAAAAAGTGGATTAAGATGTCAAAAATTTACCGTGTAAGGCCTGCTAATGAGAAGACAGTCGAGGAAATAAAAGAGCACTATCTATGGTTTTCCCGCCCCAGCGCATTTAAAGATACCAATGATGCTAATGTATTTGCCTTTATCAAAGAAAACGAATCCATAAATAGTGCTTTTACGAGGCTATTTAAGGATAATGTTGATGTTGCAGAAGAATCTGCAATAGCCGGAATCTGCTGTTTTACGGAAGATATGCCATCACCTGCAACCTTGGGTAAATTCCCCAATGCGAAAAACGGCCTTGTAATGGAATTTGATAGGAATATTTTGGAGGAACATTTTGTCAAGAATTACGGGCTCGGTGATTGTTTTAAAAAAGTGGAATACTTAAATGATCCCACGCTTTTTAAATCCACCAACGAATATGATATCTTATGGGAAAAAACTGAAGATGGGGAAATCTATAAGACCATCAATGAAATAAGCCTAAGCGAGAAATGTATGGACCAACTCTTTTTAAAGATGTTCACTAGGATTGGAGAACAATTTAGTAAACAAAACGAATCTAGGGTGATATTAGCGGGGAGAAATACACCAGATCGCAGCAAAGATGTCGCGGGCTATAAAATTGAATTCCCGAAGGAAGCTATAAAAGCAGTCTATATCCATGAGAATGCTCAGCAGTCTATAGTTGAAGCCATTGGCAAACTGGGGCATAACATAATAATTGTCAGTAGCTCAAAAAAGGAAAAAGATCAAAATAAATAATAGTTACCATCCATAGCTCTGCCATTCAATATGGATTTGATTCAATTTCATCTTTTTACTGCTCAGTGTGTAACCTCCCGAAACTGGGCTCGAACCAATATTAGACATTTGATAAAGCTTGCAAGTCTTGCATTAAGCGGTTCGATTTTAGTCCTATTGGGGCTACCTAATCGGGCAAACTTAATTTAAGTTTGCCCGATTTTTTTTATTCATATCCCAGGTTTATTTAATAATGCGCTTTGTTGTAAAATGACCCTGCGTAAACGCTCTTGATGTTCGTCGCCCCAAAGGCCGATTGATTGTACAAGCGGGATCAGCGTTTTTCCAAATTCAGTCAAGTTGTATTCTACTTTTGGGGGCATTACCGGATAGATGGTTCGCGTCACTAATTCATGATCCTCAAGCTCTTTTAACTGCACGTTTAGTACCCGTCTGGTTGCGTCGGGTATCTTACGCTGTAATTCGCTTGGCCTTAAGTGACCCTGATATATGAACCACAGGATGCGAATTTTCCATTTGCCGTACAAAACTTCACCAACCAGGTCAAGGCCGCAATTAAGAGACGGCGCAATCTTTTTTATGTACATAATTACAAATATACATCGGGTTCAATAAGTGAGCAATACGGACAAATTTATCCCTATTTGATTCGTAAGTCCGTAATTGTATGGTATCGATATACTGCTGAGATTTGCATAAAGATCACAACATTTATGAAAGAGCAAATCAATTACAGTAACGAATTATCGGGTAAAATAGCCCTGGTAACAGGTGGCACAAAGGGTGCCGGTAAAGCAATAGCCGGGCGTTTAAAAGCGGCGGGCGCAATAGTGGTAATAGCAGCCAGAAACAAGCCCGATCAGGAAGACCCTGACATGCACTTTATCCCGGCCGACCTTAGCCTGCGCGGTACTGCAGACTCGGTAGCCAATGCCATTTTGGATAAGTATGGACGGCTGGACATTTTAATTAATAACCTTGGTGCATCTGAAACGCCCGCTGGCGGTTTCGCAGTGTTGAATGATGAGCATTGGGAAAGCGCCATCAACACGAACTTATTTGCACCGGTAAGGTTAGACAGGGCTTTTCTACCCCAAATGATTGAGCGCGGTAATGGCGTAATCATTCATATCGCCTCTATTCAGGGAAGTCTTCCTTTATATGATGCAACGCTACCGTATGCGGCTGCAAAGGCCGGTCTCATAAATTATAGTAAAGGGCTATCGAAAGAAGTGACAGCTAAAGGGGTGCGCGTATTAACCGTTTCGCCAGGTTGGATCAAGACTGAAAATGTGAAATACTTTTTAGAACGGATAGCGAAAAGTTCAAATAGCAGCATTGAAGAGGCCGAACAAAGTGTTATAACAGCCCTGGGTGGGATACCTGCCGGAAGGCCTGCCGAACCTGAAGAAGTGGCGGAACTCGTCGGCTTTCTGGCCTCGCCGAGAGCCAATTACCTGAGTGGTACTGAATTTATTATTGACGGAGGAACAATACCAACAATTTAAAATCAATATACGATATTATGGAATTACCTAAACTGATAGAGCGTTTTGTAGCAACGCAAAATAATTTTGATAGTAAGGCTTTTGTGGAATGTTTCATGGATACGGCTATTGTTCATGACGAAGGCAAGACCTACACAGGCAAAGAAGAAATTCGCCAATGGATTGAAGATGCGAATGAGAAATATCAAACTGTTACCAAGCCGCTAAATTATGAGGAGGTTGGATCGGAGGGAACACTGACGGCAGAAGTCTCGGGCACTTTCACCGGAAGCCCGATAGTGCTGCAATTTCATTTGGGGTTAAAAAATAATCTAATAGACTCTTTTAGGGTGACGGGATAAAAGCATGTTTTCCGCCTGTTAACAAGGGAAAGGTTTAATATAACTTTTCCCTTTTTCTGTCGAATATTGTAGGAGGTCTATTACTATTTTAAAATCTTCAACCAGTTGAACTTTTTTGCGGTGCCCGCTGCAGATTTTTGTGGTGTACAAAAAGATATCCACTTTGCTGATATTTTATTCATCATAAAACATACACTATGAAACTACCTGATTTTGAAAATGTGCAAGGACCTGTGCTGATGCTGAATATGTTAAAGTTTAAAGATAGGGCGCATTATTTCGAGGTTTATCTCCCGGCCTTCCAAAAAGTAACTGAACAACTGGGCATTAAAAATGTAAAGCCCCGGTTGTTGAGTAATGTGGTAGCCAATATACTGGCGCCGGAAACCGAAACCTGGGATGCTATTTTACTGGTAGAATATCCCAGCGCGCAGGCGTTTAAAACAATCGCTGAAAGCGAGGCATATCAGCAAATCGCCAATCCGCACCGCCTTGAGGCCACAGCCGAACTGCGTTTGTACATGACTACACCATTCGAGCTGTAAATGCTTACCTTGGTCTATGCATCAGTTGATACTATCAAATTTTGCTATGCACATAGCGCTCTCTGCTGATGAAGAGAAGCGCGTGCTTGCTTTATTTGAGCAAAAGAATTTAGCCAGGCGTACTTTACTATTGCAGCCCGGCGAAACAGACCGGCATCTTTATTTTGTGAAAAGTGGTTGCCTGCGCATGTTTTATACGGATAAGGAGGGCCAGGAACACAATATTGGCTTTTATCCTGAAAACTGGTGGGCTTGCGATATTGTAAGTTTTTTTAAGCAAAAACCGACAGTTAATGCCATACAGGCATTGGAAGACAGCGAGGTATATTATATATCATTATCCCGGTTGGAAGAACTGTTTGCTGAAATTCCAAAGTTCGAGCGCTTCTTTCGTACTCTTATTCAAAACGGTTTCGATCTGTACCAGAAGCGTATCACATCCAACCTGTCTAAAACGGCCGAGCAACGCTATCTGGAGTTCCGGAAACGCTATCCCGGCCTGGAAAGCCGCATCGCGCAAAAGCAAATAGCGGCTTACCTGGGCATTACGCCGGCGTTTTTAAGTATGATGCGTAAAGAAAAGCAGCTATAGTTTAAATAGTCTGCCGTTTACTCCTCAACCATCTCCGTACCGGTTCATCGTACCATTTCAAAGCGATATAAGCCAAAATAATGGCGCCTACCAATATAGCCAGTGCATAAGGCCAGGCCTGTGCTACGGTTACGCCTTTATTGTTGCTTATCCAGGCCACATAGAAATATACCAGCGGGTAATGCACCAGGTATAACGGGTAGGATATATCGCCCAAAAACCGGCATATTTTACGCTCGGCCTGCGTTTGCACAACGCCGCTGGCTCCGAGGTAAACAATCAGCGGGAAAAGTATAATAATACAAAATGATTCATAAAGCCCGTTCCTCCACAGGTGTTCGGCACCGCCAATACGTGGCATGTAAAGCGCGGCGGCTACCAGTATACTGCATAAAAGAAAGGCGTGTTTGATATGCGTTGGCTTGGCAACGCGCGACAGCAGCAGGCCCGCGAAAAAAGGGTACATGGTTCGGGTAAGGCCTATGCGTACCTGTTCTGTGTTCAAAGTCCAGCCGCCGCTTACATCGCCGTAGGATATGGCAAGTTGCGCAAGCGCAATAGCAGATATCGCGACCAGGACGCTTAATGCCGTATTTGAAAATTTCCTGATCCATAAGCCATATAAAATATTGGCTATGTATTCGAAAAACAACGACCAGCCAACGCTGTTCAATGGATGCATTTCCTGCCAGCCGCGTATATCCATTGATAGCGGGATGGGCAATATAGTGTAACCAATAAGCATCACCAGCAGCATTCTCCAAATCGGTACCGTGTGGATCAATGGCCAGAGCGTTGAATCTGTAAAATAAAAGCCGATAGCGCCCAAAGTCATGCCCAATATTACGAGTGGCTGAAGACGCTCTACACGGAGCCTGAAAAAAATACCGAACGTCATTTTAGGCCAGCGATCATCGTATGCATAGCCGATTACAAACCCGGATAGCAGGAAAAAGAAATCGACAGCCAGGTAGCCGTGGTTAACTATAATATCCAGATGACCCGTGCCCAGCGGCTCGGCCAGGTGAAAGGTAACTACGATAATTGCCGCCACACCGCGTAAGCCGTCCAGTATAGGATAATGCGGTTTGGAGCTCAGGGTAATATTGTTCATGTATTAATCGGGGGATTAGCAATATTTCAGCCCGTAAAAATAGATAAATGCACAAGCGTTGCATCTCCGTATTGTATCAATGTTGCTGCATATCCTCTCATTATGATGTAAAGGCATTGTCCCGGCCAAGCAAATTTTGTATTTCTACAGCCATTAAAAAAGGCTTGCGTATACATATTGCGAGGATTAATTTAAAACACAAAAGCCGCTGTAATGCGGCTCTTTGCGTTTAATAGGGGTTGTCATATCGTATAATAACCGTGCTTCTAAATATCTACCATATGCAACGGTTAACGGTATCAAAATAATAAAGCAAAAAGCAGGTAGGCAATAAAACCTACCTGCTGGCCCACCTCACAAACCAACTTCTAAATCTCTTTCTCCGGTACGTGATTCTTTGACAGAAGCACCAGCACATTCGCTATTACCAAAACTGAAATTAAAGCTAACATACCAACTGTTTTTAATGTGATTAAGCTAATGCAACACCTGTACCAAACGCATATTAAGCTAAGGTTGAGGAATGTTTGGGGAATTTGAGGTTAAACACTGGGGTTGTATCGCAATGTAGTGTATTTGCTTCCCCGTTTTGAGCAAGCGCAATTATGCAGGTTTGCTTATTGCGCTGATAATTCACTTTAATTAAAGCTGGCAGGGTTTTAGGTTGTATGTATGCAAACAACATTACCCAATGAGAGTACAATGGAGCGATAAGAAGGAAACGTATAATCTGCCTGACTTTATCCCGAATGAATTATTGAACGAAGAGCGGGCTAAAAAATGCTATGGCCAATGCCTTGAAACGATTGATGAACGCGGCGGAATGCGTGTTGATGAAATTGTATGCAACATCCTCGGCCTATCGTTAGAAGTACGCCTGGTGATGACTGAAAGTACCTTCGCGGAGTTGTTGAGAAATTATCTGCTGCTTAAAGGCTTGCTTAACCCGGAAGAGCGGCTTAAAGTAGGTTAAGTATAATTTGTGATGGTTTATGTTCTCAAATATCGACGTATAATACGAAAGCCTTTCTGCTAATGCGAAAGGCTTTCGTATTATACGTCAATCAGGTGGGTTACGGTATTATCTGCCACAATTCGGCGTCGTACTGATTTTCAAACCATTGTTCCAGCTTGGTGCCGGGCGTTTGGTTACTTTGCGGTACATTAAGCGCAAACAGGCTGCGGCGATTGATGAGCTTAAAGTAGCCGTTGCCCATATCCTGCACACGCCATTGCTGGGCTATGTTGTTGTTATCTGTCCATTGTATCATGATGTTGCCTGCCGATAACGATCCGCCGGCATTATCAAGGCACAGGTTGGATGCGGCCGATTTGATCTTGTAATAGCCATTCCCCAGGCTGGTAAATACCCATTTCTGTGCGATGTTGCCGTTATCCGTGTATTGCTGTATTTGCAATCCCGGGGTATTGCTGCCGCTGGGTACATCAACACATTGCGAGGTTACTTTTGATTTAATGCGATAAGTGCCGTTAGCAATAGGCATGGCGTACGCCGAACCTATAGACGGCGACGGAATAGGTATACCTTTTTCAATCGGAATGCCGAAGTAGGGGATATCTCCATCCCATGAAAATTGCTGTGCCATAACACGCCTGTCCCAACCCGAGCCGTCTGAATTGGCGGAGTGGTAAACAATCCACCACTGAATATTGTCGGGCGATTTTACAAACGAGGCATGGCCCGGCCCGTATACGTTGCCAAAGCGCGAAAATGCCGCGGTTGATTGTTTTACCCATGATGATTTGGCCATCAGATTGCCGTTGGTGCAGGTAATGCGGCCCAGGCAATAGTCGTTGGTCCAGCTGCCGCTGGCTGAGTAAATAATATTTACGGTGCTGCCGCTGATGAGCGAAGTAGGCCCTTCGTTCACGGTTGGTGTGCCTACCTTTTCCCAGGCATAATCCGGGCGCGATATTTCAACCCGCTCGCCACTTATGGTATAGGGGTTGCTCATTTTAGCGATGTACAGGTATTGCGAAACGTTGGTGGTACCTTCCCAGCCCGACCATACAAAATATTGCTCGCCGTTATAATCAAAGGGGTGGCCGTCAATAGCCCAGCGGTCGGTAGTTGGGGTAAGTTTGGCTTTATAGGCGTAACCACCCGCCAGCGGGTCGCTGGCATTGGTGCCGCCCTCAAGCACATACATGCGGTGATTATCGTTATTGCCGTTATCGGCGGCAAAGTAAACATACCAGCGGCCACCGCGATAATGCAACTCGGGCGCCCACAGGTTTGATGAGTAGCCGGTACCTGCCGGTGGCGTAAAAATATACGTTTTGGTTTGCTGTAACAGGCTTTGCAGCGTGGCGGATTTGGTGATGTAAAGCCGCCCGCCGTCTGACCCGCAGTAGTAATAAAAACCGCCTATGTGTATAACCCAGGGGTCGTAATAGCTGCCATTATCAATAGAGGGCAGCGCGTTTGTGAAAATTGGTGACGCGGCGTGCGTGGTTTTGCCCGGACCAGGGTTTGATTGATTGGTTACCGGCGCCTCTTGTTTCTTACATCCGGAAAGAAGAATAGTGGCGCTTGCCCATAGCATGAGCATGAGGTTTAAAGCTTTTTTCATAAGATAGATAGGTATAGTTTGTAAATTGGTTACTGGTTAAACGGCGTGATTGCTAATTGGGTTTCAGTTATTTGTGGTTGGATTTTCCAACAACTGTTTGTTAATGTGTAGTCAATGTAAGTTTTAAGGTTATTGTGGCTCCACGCAACATCCCCGCCTTTTTGCTGTTAAACTTATTCGTATTTTTGTTATAGATGGATTTTAAACTTACCTCTGAATATCAACCTACGGGCGATCAGCCTACAGCTATAAAACAACTGGTTGAAGGTGTTAACAACGGCGATCAGTACCAAACCCTGCTGGGTGTTACCGGTTCGGGTAAAACGTTTACCGTAGCCAATGTTATCGCCCAAACGCAACGCCCTACGCTGATATTGAGCCACAATAAAACCCTTGCCGCGCAATTGTACGGCGAGTTTAAGCAGTTCTTTCCCGAAAACGCGGTGAACTACTTCGTATCGTATTATGATTACTATCAGCCGGAAGCGTTTATTCCCACAACAAATACTTATATAGAAAAGGATCTGCAGATAAACGACGAGATCGAGAAGCTGCGTCTGCGCACTACCTCGGCCTTAATGTCGGGCAGGCGGGATGTGATTGTGGTATCATCCATATCGTGCATTTACGGTATGGGTAACCCGGAGGATTTTGCCAATTCAGTATTTAAGTTCGCGGTGGGTACGCGCATCAGTCGTAATGCGTTTTTGCATCGTTTGGTAGAAATATTGTATGCCCGCACCACGGCCGATTTTAAGCGTGGTACCTTCAGGGTAAAGGGTGATGTGGTTGATATTTTTCCGGCCTATATGGATCATGCTTATCGTGTTTCGTTTTTCGGGGATGATATTGAGGAGTTAAGTACTTTTGATATCACCACCGGGAAAACCATCGAGAAGATGACGCACATGGTATTGTACCCAGCCAACCTGTACGTTGCCCCGCGCGAACGCTTTCAGCAATCGGTATGGGCCATACAGGAGGAACTTGAAACCCGTAAGAAACAGTTTATAGATGATGGTCGCTTTTTAGAGGCAAAGCGCCTCGAGGAAAGGGTGAATTACGACCTGGAGATGATACGTGAGCTGGGTTACTGCTCAGGTATCGAGAATTATTCGCGCTTTTTTGATGGCCGCCAGCCCGGTGCAAGGCCATTCTGCTTGCTGGATTATTTTCCGGATGATTACCTGATGGTGATCGATGAAAGCCACGTTACCGTACCGCAGATACGTGCCATGTATGGTGGTGACCGTTCGCGTAAAGTATCGCTTGTTGATTATGGCTTCCGCCTGCCTGCGGCCATGGATAACCGTCCGCTAAACTTCCAGGAGTTTGAAAGATTGGCACCACAGACCATATATGTAAGCGCTACGCCGGGCGATTACGAACTCGAAAAATCGGAAGGCGTGGTGGTGGAGCAGGTGATACGCCCGACAGGTTTGCTTGACCCGGTGATTGATATACGCCCGATCATCAACCAGGTGGATGATCTGCTGGAAGAAGTTGATCAAACCATAAAGAAAGGCGACCGTGTGCTGGTTACCACGCTTACCAAACGCATGGCCGAGGAATTGGCAAAATACATGGATAAACTCGGCATCAAATGCCGCTATATACACTCCGAAGTTAAAACGCTTGAACGCGTGGAAATACTTCGCGGCCTGCGCCTGGGTGAGTTTGATGTATTGATCGGTATCAACTTATTGCGTGAGGGTTTGGATTTACCCGAAGTATCGTTGGTGGCTATTCTGGATGCGGATAAGGAAGGTTTCCTGCGATCGGAGCGTTCGCTGATACAAACCATTGGCCGTGCCGCGCGTAATGACCGTGGCCGGGTAATTATGTATGCCGATACCATTACCGACTCCATGCAGATCACAATGGATGAAACCAATCGCCGCCGCGAAAAGCAAATAGCCTATAACACAGAGCATGGTATTGTACCGCGCACGGTAGGTAAATCAAAAGAAGCCATTATTGAGCAAACTTCGGTGGTCGACTTTAAGGGTGGGGTGCAGAAAGCTTATGTGGAACAGGACACCGTTAGCCTGGCTGCCGACCCGATAGTACAATACATGAGCAAGCCCGATCTTAAAAAATCAATCGACAATACCCGCAAGGACATGCTTGCCGCCGCCAAGAACATGGACTTTTTATTAGCCGCCAAGCTGCGCGACGAAATGTTCGCCCTGGAGAAAATGATGGAAGAAAGGTTTGGGGGGAAATAGCCAGTGGTCATTAGGCGTTGGTCATTGATAATTGCATTGGTGTTGATAGTGAGTTTTGCTAAAGCACAATCATCTAAAGTGTATAATGGTATTTATAACGATGGGCATGGTAGCAAGATAGAGCTTAGATCTGATTCAACCTTTTTATATACTTATCGGTTTGATATGATTTCAACCTGGTCATCTGGCAAGTGGTCGGTAAATAATGATACCATTTTCCTAACAATGATACCGGTTTATGATACCGTAAAGGTTTATAATAAAAACGGAGCCTTTATGCATTATGATAAGGCGAAGGCCGATGAACCTATACCGAAAATGCAGGAAAGATATGATGGGACTGTAACAGCAAATACCGGTAAACGGCAAAATTATCTACCAAATCCACAAAAGCTATATATTTCACAAGGACGATTGTATACGATTGATCTTAAAGGAAATCCTTTCAAAAGGAAAAGTTTGAATAATGCAACTGGGATTAGAAAATACACTTATTACACAAAAGATTAATATGGGTAGTTGGCCTTTGGTTAGTATGTGTATGCTAATGTTATTTGGCAATATAGCCAGCGGGCAAACAAACAAAAAATACATCGGGATATATAAAAATCAGATTGGCGAGAAAATAGAAATTCGTGCCGATTCCTCCTACTCATATAGTCGCCACGTTCACATGGCGTATCGTTGGTCATCGGGAAAATGGTCAGTGAAAAATGATACTATCTTTTTAAAATTGATCGCAGCTTCTGATACCATCAAGGCTACCGACTTACACAATATCCAACCTCAAAATTATCGGCTTTATCCTTTAAAATTGTTTTTTAAAAGTGGGCGGGTCTATGACGTATCTTCACACGGAATCATCTATAAAGGAAAAGTACAAAGCAGCTTTTCGAGAAAGAAGTATAGTGTCGTTTACAAAAGAGCATAAACTCACTGCAATGTCAAAAACCTGCCTTCAATCATAACCAAACATTTTTAGCGTTATTAAATTATATTTGTACGCCAATATTAATTCTCATGGGATTATTACGTTTCTTATTCATAGCCATTGCAGTATTGTACGCCGTTCGTTTGATAGCGCGTTTGCTGTTGCCTATGTTTTTTAAAAGTATCCTTAACAAAGCACAGCAACAGGCTAACAGCCAGTATCAGCAGCAACAGCAACCTCCGCGTAAACCTGAGGGCAGCATCCGGGTTGACTATGTTCCGCACGAAAAGCGTTCATCAGTGCCCGACAGCGAAGGCGAATACGTAAGCTACGAGGAAGTAAAATAGCTTATGGTACCAGAGCAGCTGTTTAAGCGTCGCCCCCAGCATAACAATACGCCCGAAACGGTTATGCTCATTATTGTAAACTTTATAGTGTTCGCTGTATCTGTGCAGGTATTCGCTATGTGCAGCAAAATAAATTCATTTTTTTGGGTGGTATTAGGCTGCCTGGCCTTGTACAATTTTTATATTATCCGCCGTAACCTCGAGGAGCTTGATCGGGTGCGCATCATAGCTTACGTAGTAAGCTTAATTGTGATGGTGGCATTGTTTTTTCTGTTCCGTACCAGGGCAACCACTTGTTAAACATTCGTTTCTAACTTTAATTTACAATCCGGGTCAAATTTTTATTTTTGAGCATTCATACTCATTTAAACTATATTGATGAACAACTGGTTTAAGCGCAATGGCGTGCATTTGGCTGTAATAGCAGCTTTCTTAGTTATCTCGTTTGCCTATTTCTTTAGTCCGCTGGTACAGGGCAAAATGCTTTACCAGGGCGATGTGTCGCAGGCGCAGGCCATGCAGCGGGAGATAATGGCTGTAAAAGAAAAAACCGGTCATGCCCCTTTATGGACCAACCAGATGTTTGGCGGTATGCCCTCATACCAAATTTGGGCGCCTTACGCATCAAATATTACCACACACGTTATAAACGTGCTTAAAACGGTATTTCCTAACCCGGTAGATACGGTGTTGCTGTACCTGCTGGGAGGTTACCTGCTGTTCAGTGTATTGCGCTTCAAGCCGATTATGGCTGCGGCTGGTGCTATTGCCTTCGCTTTTTCATCGTACAATTTTATTTATATAATGGCCGGGCACGCTAACCAGGCCTATGCCATAGCGTTCTTTGCACCGCTGTTGGCGGGTATACTGCTTGTTTTGCGCGGAAAATATTTGTGGGGCGGCGTTATTACGGCATTTTTTATGGCGATGGAAGTACGCTCAAACCACGTACAGATGACGTATTACCTGATGCTGTCGCTGGTGATATTGGTAGCAATCGAGGCCTATCATGCCATTAAAGCAAAACAAACCAGGCCGTTCCTCAAATCAATAGGGGTTTTGGCTGCCTCGTTTGTACTGGCCATACTAATTAACGCCGGTACTTTGTGGACTACTTATGAATATAGCCAATATACTATACGCGGTAAAGCAAATCTTACAGCCAAAAACGATGGTAGCGAGGCCGATCATGGTCTGGATAAGGGTTATGCCTACAACTGGAGCCAGGGCGTTAGCGAGATTATTACCTTTCTGGTACCAAATGCCTACGGCGGCGGCGACCATACCCCGCTCGGTGAGGATTCAAAAGTAGTTAAAACGCTTACCGAGAAAGGTGTTGATGCCGGGCAGGCGCAAGGCTTTGCGCAGCAATTGCCCGTTTACTGGGGTGACAAGCCGGGTACAGCAGGCCCCTGGTATTTCGGCGCCATTGTGTGCTTCCTGTTCGTATTCGGTTTGCTGGTGGTTAAAAACCGCATTAAGTGGTGGATAGTGGGCGCTACCCTGTTAAGCATCCTGCTGTCATACGGTAAAAACCTAATCGGCTTCTCTGATATATTTTTTGATTACTTCCCGCTGTACAACAAGTTCCGCGCGGTGGAGTCGATACTGGTTATTGCCAGCTTATGCTTCCCGATACTGGCTTTCCTGGCTATAAACGAACTCGTAACCGCTCAGGATAAAAAACCGCTATTCAACAAACTTAAAATAGCGCTTTACATTACCGGCGGCATCTGCCTGATTATGGCTGTAGCCCCGGATATTTTCTTCAGCTTTAAATCAAGCAATCACGAAACGCTGATCAGCAGCCTGGCACAAGCCTTTGGCGGCGATAATGGAATGGCTAATACCGTGGCCTCGGCCCTGGTGCAGGATAGGATATCGCTTGCCAAAACAGATGCCATCCGCTCACTGATCTTTATACTCATAACCTTCGGTATACTTTGGGCATATATCAAAGGCAAGTTGAATACTACAGTGCTGGCCTTTGCCTTTGTAGCGGTAATAATGGCTGACATGTGGACGGTTGATAAACGTTACCTGAATGAGCGGAATTTTAGGGACAAATCAGACTACGATAATATTTACAAGGCACGCGAAGTGGATAACATTATTTCTCGCGATACCACTTATTATAGGGTAATGGATTTGAGCCTATCTCTGCCATTTAGTGATTCATACGCATCATATTTCCACAAAACGGTGGGCGGTTTCCATTCTGCGCGTTTGCGCCGTTTTGATGAGCTGATGAATAACCAGTTTAGCAAAAGCATTAACTCTGATGTGCTGGATATGCTGAACACTAAATACATCATCACCGCCGACCCGAAAACCGGCCAAACTGGTATGCGTACCAATGCCGACGCCTGTGGCAATGCCTGGTTTGTAAAAAGCATTAAATATGCGGATAACGCCGACCAGGAGATGCAGGCCATCAGCAGTTTTAACCCGAAAGAGGAAGCCATAGTTGATAAACAATATAAATCGTTTATCAACGAGAAGGAAGTAGGTATTGATCCTAATGCTACCATCAAACTGGTAAGCTACGCACCGGAGCACCTGGTTTACGAGAGCGGTTCAACTTCGGCACAGGTGGCTGTATTTTCGGAGATTTACTATGACAAAGGCTGGAAAATGCTGATTGATGGTGAGGAAAAACCATATTTTAGGGCTGATTACCTGCTGCGTGCCGCGCAGATACCTATTGGTAACCATAAGATTGAATTTATCTTCCACCCGACTTCGTACTATACCGGTGAAACCATTTCACTTGCCGGGTCGATACTGTTGGTGCTGGCTATAGGCGGTGCGGTATTCGCCGGAACCCGTAAAAAGAAAACAGCCTGATTGTAAACGTCGGCTTATAAAAGCAGAAAGGGCGGCAATATTTATTGCCGCCCTTTCTATTTGTTAAATGTTTAGACTTAATTGCTGCGTCTGCCGCCGCCGAATAAACGGAGCAGTAACAGAAACAGGTTAATAAAATCAAGGTACAAAGTTAACGCGCCCATTACAGCCATTTTTTTGGTAGATGCCTGTCCATATTCCATACCCGAGCCGATGCGTTTAAGCTTTTGCACATCGTAAGCGGTTAGGCCTACAAAAACAGCAACGCCAACATAGGTAATTATTTGGCTAAGGCCTTCGCTACGCATAAACCAGTTCACTAATGAAGCTACCACCACGCCAACAAGAAGCATAGTAAGTATTGAGCCAAATTTGGTCAGGTCCTGGTTTGTAATATAGCCTGCAACTGCCATTACGCCAAACACAACAGACGTCGTTATAAACACGCCCGCGATAGTAGTTTCGGCATAAGCGGCAAAAATAAAGCTAAGGCTTAAGCCCATAGCCAAAGCAAAGGCCACGAACAGCACAATAAGTAAGGGGTAGTTCAACTTATTCATGCCGAAAGACATTACAAGCACGAAAGCCAAAGGTAAAAACATAACTACTGTACCCAAACCCGTGCGCTGCCCGGTTTCTAAGTCCACTAATAATTTAAACAGCGTAATGTCATGTCCGAATATCCAGGCCAATCCGGCCGAGAGGCCAAGCGCCACGAACATCCACATAAATACATTAGCAATAAATCTTCGAGATGCTGCGGCATCTTCAATTTCAATTACGTTGTTATAAACGTAAGGTTGCGTGTTGTCCTGCATTGTTTTATTTGTTTTAGGTTGTTTTCCTGATTATATAGATTGAATACTGTTGACTTAGTTTAATCGCTTGGTCAACTGTTCTTCTACCTTTTTAAATACCTGTATAGGTTTTAGTCCGCGCCAAACCAATTCGTCAAGCTCGCCGCCGAAGTTAATGTAATAATCGATGTTGTTGCGCCTAAATTCCTCGATAACGTGCTCCCTGAAGTTAACGCCCGCAATCCAGCCGTCCTCCACATCCTGAAACCATTCTTCGTAATAACAATCGTCAGATGAATGATAGTTCAATATGTTTTCGCCTATCAGGATGAATTTATTAATCCCTTCGTCCATCATAAGCTCCAGCAATTCCCGCTTAAGCATCATAATGTCGTTACCTATGGCGTCGTTCCATTCGCCAATAAATTCAATAATGGCATATTGCTTGTCATAATCCACAAAAAGCACCTTCAGGTACAAGGTGTTTGAGCCGAAGGTGTCCCACTGCGGATGCAGCAGGTAGTTGTATATCTGCTTATCAAATTCAAATTCGCTGTATTGGGTAGCATAAAAGGGCGAATGCTGATCCTCCGCCGCTATGTAGTCATCGCGCCATTTGTAATATGGTTCTATCTCGTGCATTTGTGTATTCCTGTAATTCTTGTTTATCTGCCGGCGGCTTCAACAGCCTTGCGTACGCTGCCGTGCGTTTTCAGCAGGTTTGCAGCGGTAGCCTCATCAAGCCCGGTCTCGCTCATCACCATGCGGGTTCCGCGGTCAATCAGCTTATAATTTGATAACTGCATATCCACCATCTTATTACCTTTTACATGCCCTAACTGTATCATAACACTGGTAGTAAGCATGTTTAATACCAGTTTTTGAGCCGTGCCTGCCTTCATTCGGGTCGATCCGGTAACAAACTCGGGGCCGGTAATCACTTCAACCGGATATTGCGCTTCGGCGGCAACCGGGCTGCCGCTGTTGCAAACTATACAGCCGGTAAGGCAACCGTTGGTATTGGCTGTTTTTAAGCCCCCGATAACATAAGGCGTTCTGCCCGATGCGGCTATGCCCACCACAACATCCTTAGCGGTAATGTTGTAGGCCAGCATGTCCTGCCAGGCTTGTTCGGCATCATCCTCGGCAAACTCAACGGCTTTACGGATGGCGCCGTTGCCACCGGCAATAATACCGATCACCATATCAAAAGGCACACCGTAGGTAGGCGGACACTCTGATGCATCAACCACGCCCAAACGGCCGCTGGTGCCCGCGCCAATGTAAAAAAGGCGGCCGCCATTGCGCATACGCTCCGCAACGCCTTTAACCAGCGCCTCAATTTGCGGCAGGGCCTTTTCAACGGCTAAGGGTACGGTTTTGTCTTCGTTATTTATATTTTGCAGCAACTCGCCAACGCTCATCTTTTCCAGATTATTGTAGTGCGAGCTTTGCTCGGTAGTAGCTTCCATTTATTATAGATTTTAGATTAACAAAATTCGGTAAAATTCATCAAATACAGTAATAGTCGAATTATACGCAGAACTTAATTTAATTATCTTTGTGTTAACATAATACTAATGAAAAAAACTGCTTCCATCATATTCCGCTCTGCCTTTTTACTCATACTAGGGGTGGTTTTGGGTGTTTACCTGGGGAGGGGCGGTGCAGGTTCTGAGCCTTTTGGCTTGTCGTTACAACATAACGATAAAATGTCGAAAGTATTGGAGCTGGTGCAGTATAACTATGTTGACTCGGTTAATGTGGACAGCATTGAGGGCGCTACGGTAAACGAATTACTGCAAAAGCTTGATCCGCATTCATTATATCTGCCGCCTAAGCAGGCCAGTGCTGTAAATGAACGCCTCGAAGGTGGTTTTAACGGTTTGGGTATTGAATACACGCTGCTGCGTGATACCTTGGTGATTACGCAGGTATACCCCGGCGGCCCGGCGGCTAAAGCCGGCATTGTTGGCGGCACCCGGGTAATAGCCGTTAACGGTAAAATATTTGCCGGAACAGGCATAACCGACAGCGCTGCATCAGCGGTACTGTTGAAAAAAGAAAAGCAGGCGCAAAGTGTAGTTATAACGGCGTTGTTGCCTGATGATGCTTCGGCTGAAAAAAGTTTTTCCATAAAACCCGGGCGCGTGCCTTTGAGTAGCCTGGACGCGGCTTATGTTGAGAGGAACGATGTCGGCTACATCAAGATCAGTAAGTTCGCGGCAACCACCAATGCAGATTTTAAAAAAGCTATTGCCCGGCTTAAAGTGCAGGGCATGAAAAAACTGGTGCTTGACCTGCGCGGCAATGGCGGCGGTTATCTTACCGCGGCTACCGAAATGGCCGACGAGTTTTTGCCCAAGAATAAGCTGATCGTTTACACAAAGGGCGTGCACGAGCCGCGTACCGATTACTTCGCTACAGATTCAGGAAGTTTTCAGGAAGGCAGCATGGCGGTGTTGATCGATGAGTATTCGGCTTCAGCCAGCGAGATTTTATCAGGCGCTTTGCAGGACCTGGATCGTGCTGTGATTGTTGGCCGCCGCTCATTCGGCAAGGGTTTGGTGCAGCAGCAATTCCCGTTCGAGGATGGCTCGGCAGTAAACCTCACCGTAGCCAGATATTACACGCCTTCAGGCAGATCGATACAAAAATCATACAGCCGTGGCGTGGCCAGCTATCGTAATGAACTGGCTGAGCGTATGCGTAAAGGAGAACTTTTTTCGGCGGAAATGAGTTTGAACGATAGCGCTATCAATAAAAAGTCGCCTTACCGTACCAGCAGCGGCAAGCCGGTGTTCAGCGGCGGCGGTATAATGCCCGATATTTTTGTTCCGGCGGATACTGCTCAATCCACACCGGTAATTATAGCGCTTACAGATGTGCAGCTGTTCACATCTTACGTGCTCGATAGGATGCAGCCGCTACTACATGCATATCCCCTGGCTGATAAGTTTGTTAATAGCTACTCACCAACCGATGCAGAACTGAATGATTTTATGCAATATGCATCAGTTGTAACCAGGCGTTTCCCTAAGGAAGAGCTGAAAGCGAGTGCGCCTGCAATAAAAACCTTGCTGAAGGCCTACGCCGCGCGTTTTAAATGGGGCGACAGCGCGTATTTTCATGTGGTTAACAAGGATGACCATGCTTTCAACCAGGCCTTCGCGGCTATCCGCTAAAAACAGTTGCACATTATAAACTTATTGTGCAATTTTGCAACGCTTATGGAGAAAGACGGAGGGATTAGACCCTGCGATGTCTTAGCAACCTGTGCTTACAAGGTGCTACATTCTACTTAACTGCAAACTAAGTGGTTAGGAAAGATAAGCGAAAGTCAGATAACAACGCCCGACTTTTCGAGATAAGCTGTATTTAGATTTGAGCTATTAGACATGAAATTTGAGATGCTTTGCCATTTCGATCTGATGATTAAACAACTCAAGTTTTGATATGGGGTTTTTGATGTAGGTAGATGTCCAATTATGGCATCCTGTCTCATATCTCAAATCTCACATCTCATATCTTAACAAATGGACATTAGAGAAGAACTTAAAAAACGCATACTGGTTATTGACGGGGCAATGGGTACCATGATACAGCGGTACCAGCTTACCGAGGCTGATTTTCGTGGCGAGCGTTTCGCAGCGCATCCGTCGGACTTAAAAGGTAGTAACGACCTGCTTAACCTTACGCGCCCCGATATTATTAAGGCCATACATGTAGAGTACCTGGACGCGGGTGCCGATATTATTGAAACCAACACCTTCAGTACCCAGCGTATATCACTGGCTGACTACCACATGGAGGAGCTGGCTTATGAGATGAGCTATGAAGGCGCACGCCTTGCCCGTGAGGTTGCCGACGAGTATAATAAAAAAACACCTGAAAAGCCTCGCTTTGTGGCAGGCGCAGTCGGACCTACAAACCGCACGGCATCCATATCGCCGGATGTGAATGATCCCGGGTACCGTGCCGTGAGCTTTGACGATCTGGCCGAAGCTTATTATGAGCAGGTGCGTGGATTGGTTGATGGCGGCTCAGACTTGTTACTGGTTGAAACCATATTTGATACCCTGAATGCCAAGGCTGCCCTATTTGCCATCCAGCGTTATGCAGAGGAAAGCGGCAAGCAACTGCCGATCATGATCTCGGGTACCATAACCGATGCTTCGGGCCGTACCCTTTCGGGGCAAACAGTTGAGGCGTTCTGGAATTCTATCCGCCATGCCAATTTGCTGTCGGTAGGTTTGAACTGCGCTTTGGGTGCTAAAGAGATGCGGCCATACCTGGAAGAGCTATCTAACAAGGCTGATGTATATATTTCCGCTTATCCTAACGCAGGCTTACCCAACGAGTTTGGCGCGTATGATGAAACTCCGCACGAAACCGCACACCAGGTTGATGATTTTATAAAAGCCGGACTGGTAAATATAGTCGGCGGCTGCTGCGGCACCACGCCCGATCACATCAGTTGCATTGCCGAGCGGGCAGCAAAATTTCCGCCACGCCAGTTACCGCAGATTGAACCCTATTTGCGCCTGAGTGGCTTGGAGGCGGTAACACTGACCCCCGAAACCAACTTTGTAAACGTAGGTGAGCGTACCAATATAACCGGGTCGCCAAAATTCTCGAAGCTGATATTGGCTGAAGATTACGAGGCTGCCTTAACTGTTGCCCGTCAGCAGGTAGAGGGTGGTGCCCAGGTGATCGACATTAACATGGACGAGGGCATGATCGACTCGGAAGCCGTGATGGTGAAGTTCCTGAATCTCGTAGCTTCTGAACCGGATATTGCCAAGTTGCCCATCATGATCGACTCCTCAAAATGGACAGTGATCGAGGCAGGTTTAAAATGTTTGCAGGGGAAAGGCATCGTGAACTCCATCTCGCTAAAAGAAGGCGAAGAAAAGTTTAAAGAATATGCCCGCAAAATATTAAGCTACGGCGCGGCGGTGGTAGTAATGGCGTTTGATGAAACCGGCCAGGCCGATTCATTGGAACGCCGTATCGAAATTTGCCAACGATCATACAATATACTGGTTAACGAGGTTGGTTTTCCACCGCAGGATATCATCTTCGACCCAAATATCCTCACCGTAGCTACCGGCTTAGAGGAGCATAACAACTACGCGGTTGATTTTATTGAAGCTACCCGCTGGATAAAACAAAACCTGCCGCACGCTAAAGTTAGCGGTGGGGTAAGTAATATATCGTTCTCGTTCCGTGGAAATAACGTGGTACGCGAGGCTATGCACTCGGCATTTTTATACCATGCTATCAGTGCCGGGCTGGATATGGGCATTGTTAACGCCGGTATGCTGGAAGTTTATGAAGAGATCCCTAAAGACCTGTTGGTACTGGTAGAGGATGTACTGCTTAACCGTCGCCCGGATGCTACCGAGCGTTTGGTTGAGTTTGCCGATACCATAAAAAGTAAAGGCAAGGAGATTATTAAAGATGAGGAATGGCGCAAGGAGCCGGTTGAAAAGCGCCTGTCGCATGCACTGGTAAAGGGCATAATTGAGTACCTGGATGCTGACGTGGAAGAGGCACGCCAGCAATATGCCCGTCCGCTGGAGGTGATTGAGGGGCCGCTAATGGATGGCATGAATATCGTAGGCGACCTGTTTGGCGCCGGTAAAATGTTTTTACCGCAGGTGGTAAAATCAGCCAGGGTGATGAAAAAGGCCGTAGCTTATTTGCTGCCATTTATTGAGGCCGAAAAAGCCAAGAACGCCACGGGCAACGAACGCAGCAATGCCGGCAAAGTGCTGATGGCCACTGTAAAAGGCGACGTGCACGATATAGGGAAAAATATAGTTGGCGTAGTATTGGCCTGTAACAACTTCGAGGTGATTGACCTGGGGGTGATGGTGCCTGCCCAACGCATTATTGAAGAAGCTAAAAAACAACAGGTAGATATTATAGGCCTGAGCGGATTAATCACCCCATCGCTGGATGAAATGGTGCATTTTGCCAAGGAGATGGAGCGTGAGGGCTTTACCATTCCGCTTATTATTGGTGGGGCAACCACTTCACGCATACATGCCGCGGTAAAGGTAGCGCCAAACTATTCGGGAGCTGCCATACATGTGCTGGACGCATCGCGCAGCGTAACCGTGTGCAGCAACCTGATGAACGCCAGTGTAAAGGACGATTATATTCAGGGTATAAAGGATGAATATGCCAAAGCCCGCGAGGCGCATTTAAACAAGCGTAACGATAAGCGCTTTGTGAGTATTGAGGATGCCCGCCGCATGAAATGCAACATCAACCTGAATGGCGCTATCCCTAATAAACCAACATTTACGGGTACAAAAGTTATCGAATCATACCCTTTGGAGCAGTTGTTGCCTTATATCGATTGGACACCGTTTTTTCATACCTGGGAGCTACGTGGCAGTTACCCCAAAATATTTGAGGATAAATTTGTAGGGCAGGAAGCGAAAAAACTATTTGATGATGCGCAGGTATTGCTTAAACGTATTGTTGACGAAAAGCTGCTGCATGCCAACGGGGTGATCGGTTTTTGGCCGGCCAACAGCATAGGTGATGATATTGAATTATATACCGATGAAACTCGCCAGCACGTCATTACTAAAATACATACCCTGCGCCAGCAAGCCGAAAAAGCCAAGGACGAACCATATTACGCCCTTGCGGATTTTATCGCGCCAAAGGATAGTGGCATTATTGACTACTGGGGTGGCTTTGCCGTAACTGCCGGTATTGGCTGCGACGAACTGGTAGCCGAATTTGAAAAGGATCATGACGATTACAATAGCATTATGGCCAAGGCCCTTGCCGACCGTTTAGCCGAGGCGTTTGCCGAAAAAATGCACGAGCTGGTACGCAAGGAATACTGGGGTTATGCCAAGGATGAGAATTTGGATAATATCGACCTCATCAAAGAACAATACCAGGGCATTCGCCCGGCACCGGGTTACCCCGCCTGTCCGGATCATACGGAGAAAACAACCTTGTTTGAATTGCTAAAGGCCGAAGACAACGCGCATATGCACCTTACCGAGAGTTTGGCTATGATGCCGGCCGCATCAGTAAGTGGTTTTTACTTCGCGCACCCGCAGGCAAGGTACTTTGGCTTGGGCAAAATAGGCAAAGATCAAGTTACTGACTACGCACACCGCAAAGGTATGACCATTGAAGATGCTGAAAGATGGCTGGGACCGAATCTTAATTATTGATCCCCCCGGCCCCCTGAAGGGAGCTTTATATTATATTTGACAACTAACAGAATCTATATCCAAAAAATCCCCCTTTAGGGGTAGGGGCTCCATGAAGATCACCGAACATATTAAAAATGCCAACGGCAAAACACTTTTTTCATTTGAGTTGATACCGCCCTTAAAGGGGCAAAGTATACAGGGTATCTATAACGCCATCGATCCGTTGATGGAGTTTAACCCACCGTTTATTGATGTTACCTCGCTGCGCGAAGATTATATCTATAAACAGCATGATAACGGCCTGCTCGAAAAGCTAAGTTATCGCAAACGCCCGGGTACCATAGCCATTTGCGCGGCTATCATGAACAAGTATAAGGTTGATACTGTGCCCCACATGCTTTGTGGTGGTTTTACTAAGGATGAAACCGAGAACGCGCTGATTGACCTTCAGTTTTTAGGCATTGATAACGTACTGGTTTTACGTGGTGATGCCCGCCGTGGCGATGCGGCGTTTGTACCTACACCCAACGGCCATTGTTACGCTACAGAGTTGCTGCAACAGGTGGTTGACATGAACAACGGCAAATACCTGCACGAAGATTATGGCGACATTGCACGTACCGACTTTTGCATCGGCGTGGCTGGTTATCCCGAAAAACACTTTGAGGCACCTAACCTTAAATCTGACTTTCAATACCTGAAACAAAAAGTAGATATGGGGGCGGAGTTCATTGTAACGCAAATGTTTTTTGACAATAAAAAATATTTTGAGTTTGTGAACAAGTGCCGCGAGCATGGTATAAACGTACCGATCATTCCGGGACTGAAACCTATCACCGCGTCAAAGCAATTGGTGAGTCTTTCAAAAACATTCTTTATTGATATGCCCGAAGATTTGGTGGATGCCATACAAGGTTGTAAAGACGAAAAGGATGTAAAAGATGTGGGTATTGAATGGATGATAAACCAATGCAAAGAATTGGTTAACTTTGGTGCGCCGGTACTGCACTTTTATACCATGGGTAACCCTGGCCCTACAAAGCGCATTGCCGAGGCTATATTTTAATTGATTTATCTTACTATTTGATCTAAACCTTACATAATTTAATGAAAATCTACGCCTTATTGCTCGGCATGTTAATGCCATTTACTTTGCTTGCGCAATCAAACTTCAAGGATGGTTATGTAATTAAAAATAATGGCGATACCATCCGCGGAAAGATAGATCTCAGGGAGTGGACTATTAACCCTGAGTATATTGATTTTAAAGCTGCAGACGGTGCATTGCAACGCTACAATCCTGCTGATATGCGCGGTTTTTATGTGCAGCCCGATTTTAATTATATCAGTTACTCAGGCCGTATCAGTAATAACCGTAACCAATTTCCAAACGTTGACAAGGATCGGGACACAACCACCAGGCTGGCCAATGTTTTTTTGAAAGAGCTCGATAATGGCGACAAGTTATCGTTATACGCGCTTGCAGATAACATAAAACCCCGCTTCTTTTACAAAGCAGCCGGCGCGCAGCCTGTTGAACTAAATTACTACCGCTATTACTATAGTGATAACAACGAAGAGGCATCGCTACATGGCAGTAATGTTTTGCGTGATGAAAAGTTTTACGTTCAGCAGTTGTTAAATCTTACGCGTCAGCATCCGGATTGGGGCACCTACAACTTGCAGGATATTGAAAAAACAGCTTACAACGAGCATGACCTGTTGCGCCTGGTGCGTAAAATAAACGGCCAAAAGGAAGTTAAAGGAGCGAACAGGCAACCAACAGCCCAATTTTATGTTGGCGCAGGGGTAGTGCTGGCCCGAACTACTTTCAGAACGGTTTCATCAATAGTGTTTGATGACGTATCTTCAAAACCGGGACTTAAAATTGTTACCGGGTTGAATTTCTTTAATAATCCGGTTACCCAAAAAATAATATTCAGGGCTGAACTTAGCGCGGAGTTTTTGCAGGGCGAGGCTTTTCGCAATGCGCTTAACGCCGCTAATCAGCCCGAAACCCAGGTGTATCAAATCAAGCGGAATTTTATTAGCTTGGCGCCGCAGGTAATATATAACCTTTACAATGCCAATAAGGTAAAAATAAATGTTGGAGGCGGCGTAGCCTTCAGCTATAACAATTACACTAAAAACGGCGTAAGCGACGAGGCGATATTAAATGGCTCGGCTTATTATCCAACTTATGAGCTTTCAAAATTTATAGTTATGATGCCTTTGCAGCTTGGGGTAATTTTAAACAAAAAAGTTGAGGCAGCATTGAGTTATACTATACCTCACCGCATTAATGCCGAACAGCTTACCGGCCTTAAAATGTCGACTACCGCGCTTACTATCAGATACGCAATCAACTAACCTGAATCTTAAAATAAACAATGAAAACCTTAGTTACAATTTTAGCGACGTTAATATGCCCTGTGATTTGTATTGCCCAATCCAATTATCGAGAGGGTTACGTTATTCAAATTAACGGCGATACGGTTAAAGGCTATATTAATGTAAAGGAGTGGGACACTAATCCGCAGTCTATAAGTTTTAAAAAAAGCCAGGCAGACAGGGAAGAAACTAAATACACTCCGCTTACCATTAAAAGTTTTGCCGCCGGCGATTATGCGTACCTGGCCTATATAGGGCGTGTTAGCAACAACAAAAATGTGTTTCCTGATATGGATAACTATCGGGACACTACAACAAGCACTGATACCGTTTTTTTGCATGAGCTGATCAGCGGGTCGAAGGTTTCGTTATATGATAAATTCAAGGATAACAAACGCAGCTTCTTTTTTAAGGAAGCCAATCAGGCTCCTGTCGAACTGGTTTACTATAATTATTACGAAGACGGGACAACCATACGAACTTTGCCGGTTTACATTTCGCAGGTTTTTGAGCTACAAAAAAAATATGGTGAAGGAAGCGTGCGCCTTGCTGATTTTGACAGGCTGAACTACCGGCGGGATGACCTGGTCCGGGTTTTCGAAAAAATGAACGGCGATGGTAAACGTGTTCATAAATCTACCGGCGGGCACCAGTTTTTTGTAGGGCTGGGCGGTGTAGTATCACAAAACCGTTTCGTAGGCGATAACCAGTTTACAGCGGCGGGTACGGTTAATAGCTTTTCGCCAAGGATACACGCGGGCGTGGATATTTTTAATAACGTTGTCACTAAAAAGTTAATATTAAGGGCAGAAGTGTCGTTTTCATACAATAAGCCCACTTTTTCCGGGATTGACCCATTATATACCGGGGCTAAAAACAGGCAGTTCTACCAGTTTGAGCAATATAACGCATCGTTAACTCCGCAGGCTCTTTTTAGCTTTTACAGCGACGAGGCGGTACGGTTGTTTGCGTCGGCAGGCATTGGCCTGAATTTTTCGTTTTACAAAAACAATCGTTTTTATGCGGATAATAACACCGCATCGTACTTGGTCGTTCCTTACAAGTTAGAAAGTTATTGGGCAAATTTTCCCTTACAAGCCGGGGCCGTAATAGCCAAACGGTATGAGGTAGCATTTACTTACGTGCCACGCGCCGCGTACACCAACTATGTGTTATTCGGTATATCATCAAGGGTGCTGGGGGTAAATTTGCGATACCACTTATAACACAAAACAGAGAGAGCCGTACCTCAAAGTATGGCTCTTTCTTTTAGTTCCCTTTTTAAATCCTCTGCCGAGGTAAATTGTATGCCGTCTATCCCCAGGTCAACAGCTGCCTTAACATTGCGCAGGTTATCATCTATAAATACGGTTTCATCGGCTTTTAAATTATACCTGTTCAATAAAATATTGTAAAATTCAGGGTGCGGTTTCCTTGTTTTCTCAACGCCTGATACTACTACACCATCAAACTGTTTTAAAAAAGGGTATTCCTGTTCGGCACTCACAAAGGTTTCGGCGCTCCAGTTGGTGAGGGCGTATAGCTTATACCGCTCATCATTTCTTAGCTGATTGAACAACTCAACGGTTCCTTTTATCTCGCCGCCAAGCATTTCCGTCCACCGGCCATAAAAGGCGCGTATGTTAGCTTCGTGGTCGGGGTGTTGCTTTACCAGCAGTTCGGTACCATCTGCCAGGCTGCGGCCGGCATCCTGTTCCTCGTTCCAGTCGGGGGTGCAAACGTTATCCAAAAAGTAGGTTATCTGCTCTTCGTTACTGAATATCTTGCGGTACAAAAGGCGTGGGTTCCAGTCGATCAAAACGCCGCCTAAATCAAATATTATGGCTTTTATCATGTCAATATAAAGTTGCAAGTGGCGCGTAAATGTAAGCTTATTAATTTTTACCTTGCGTTAAGTGAAAGCGATTATGTGCGGTTGAGCATCTAATGATAAAACAACTAAACAACACACCATGAGTTTTCAAGATCAGCTCCGTTCACTTTTTGTTGATGAAAGCCAGATACCTGACGAGTTCAGGATTGAGGAAGTGCATCAGCGTGAATACCTCAGCAATGGCGAAATGAAGCCTTGGGATGGCGATGTTACCGAAGTGTACTCGCCTGTTTGCCTCCCAACTCCCAACGGACTTAAGCGTAAATTAATTGGCACCTACCCGGTTTGTACCGAAAAGGAAGCCATGGAAGCCCTTGATGCGGCCATCGCCGCTTATGACAATGGCCGTGGTGAATGGCCCACCATGAGCCTTGACCAACGTATTAAGTGCATGGAGAAATTTGTGTACAAAATGATTGAGCAGCGCACGCTGGTGGTTAAACTGCTGATGTGGGAGATCGGCAAATCATACGCCGACTCGGCCAAGGAGTTTGACCGCACGGTGGAATACATCAACGCTACTATCGATGGGTTGAAGGATATCGACCGCCAGTCGTCGCGCTTTGAAATGGCCGAAGGCATCATCGCCCAGATACGCCGCTCGCCTATAGGTGTGGTGCTTTGCATGGGGCCATTTAACTATCCGCTTAACGAAACCTTTACCACGCTGATACCGGCGTTGATTATGGGCAATACCCTGCTGTTTAAACCGCCTAAACACGGCACGCTGTTGCACTACCCGCTGTTAAGGGCTTTCCAGGAAGCTTTTCCGAAGGGAGTAGTGAATACGATCTATGGCCGTGGTGCTGATGTTACGCCCGGACTGATGCAAACCGGCAAGATCAATGTGCTGGCCTTTATTGGCTCAAGCAAGGTAGCAAACGGTTTAAAAAAGAGCCATCCTAAAATTAACCGTCTACGTGCTGTTTTAAGTTTGGATGCCAAGAACGCCGCCATTGTTACCAAACATGCCGACCTGAAACTGGCCGTGAGCGAGTGTATATTAGGCTCATTATCTTTTAACGGGCAGCGCTGTACCGCTATTAAAATGATATTTGTACATAAAGAGGTGGCCGATGAGTTTTTACGTTTGCTTGGCGAGAGCGTATCTAACCTTAAAATAGGCCTGCCTTGGGAAAAGGATGTAAAGATAACCCCGCTGCCCGAGCCGCATAAGCCTGATTACCTGAAGGAGTGCATTGATGATGCAGCCGCCAACGGTGCCAGGGTAATGAATGAGAACGGTGGCGTAACATCCGAATCATTTGTGTTTCCGGCGGTAATTTACCCGGTGAATGATAAGATGAAGCTGTACCGTGAGGAGCAGTTTGGTCCGGTGATACCGGTGGTGCCGTACGAGTCGATAGAAGAACCGATACAGTACCAGATTGATTCGCCGCATGGTATGCAGGTAAGTATTTTTAGTAACGATGCCAGGGAGATATCCTCATTAATAGATCCCTTTGTGAACCTGGTGAGCCGTGTTAACATCAACGCCCAATGCCAGCGCGGGCCGGATGTATTCCCTTTTACCGGCCGTAAGGATAGTGCGGAGGGTACATTATCCGTACATGATGCCTTGCGCTCGTTCTCCATCCGCTCGCTGGTAGCTACTAAACTGAATGATACCAACAAGCAGATCATCAACGAAATTGTACATGATAACGACTCCAATTTTTTAAGTACAAAGTTCATCCTGTAACGCCGGTATGTAAGCTTTGCAAAGCCTCCGTAAAAACGGGGGCTTTTTTTTGTAATAAATTTATGATTGGTGTATTTGTTAACATTGCGCGCTTATATTTATGAACTTGAAAAATTTGAACAACAAATTGTTTATGCTATTGCCAAACCAATAATTATAAACTATAATTGTCAAACAGACATATTAAACCTAAAAATAAATAATGAAAACACTTTCTACCGGTGACTACACCGTGTTTTTTGTGTACCTGATTATCGTATCGCTGTACGGATTTTGGGTATACAAGCGCAAGCATAACGCTGATGCGACTTCAAAAGACTACTTTTTGGCCGAAGGATCACTTACATGGTGGGCGATTGGCGCTTCGTTGATCGCCTCTAATATTTCGGCCGAGCAGTTCATCGGTATGAGTGGTTCGGGCTTTAAAATGGGTTTGGCCATTTCAACTTACGAGTGGATGGCAGCTGCAACGCTTATTATTGTGGCTATATTCTTTATCCCGGTTTACCTGCGTAATAAAATATTTACCATGCCGCAGTTTTTGCACCAGCGGTATAACGGTACGGTTGCCATGATTATGGCTGTGTTCTGGCTGTTGCTGTATATCGTAGTAAACCTCATGTCTATCCTTTACCTGGGCGCACTTGCGGTTAGCGGTATCTCAGGCTTAAACCTGGAGTTGTGTATCGGTTTGTTAGCGGTATTCTCCATCATTATTACCCTGGGTGGTATGAAGGTAATTGGTTATACCGATGTTATACAAGTTTTTGTATTGATATTAGGTGGTGTGGTAGCAACATACCTGGCTATCGGGCAAATCAACAATATATCGGGCACTACCGGTATATTGGGTGGTTTAAGCGTATTGCATACCGAGGTGAACGATCACTTCCACATGATATTCAATAAGGAAAATTCAAACTATATGGATTTGCCGGGCCTATCTGTATTAATCGGCGGTATGTGGATCGTAAACCTTAATTATTGGGGTTGTAACCAGTATATCACGCAGCGTGCATTAGGTGCTAACCTTAATACAGCACGTGGCGGTTTGCTGTTCGCGGCATTTCTTAAACTGTTAATGCCGGTTATCGTGGTGTTGCCGGGTATAGCGGCTTATTACCTTTACCAAAAAGGTATGTTCCAGCAGGAAATGCTGAGCGCTAAAGGTGTGATTGACGTAAACAAGGCTTATCCATCATTGCTGAACTTATTGCCATCAGGATTAAAAGGCCTGTCGTTCGCGGCATTGACTGCGGCTATAGTGGCTTCATTGGCTGGCAAAGCCAACAGTATCGCTACCATCTTTACGTTGGATATTTACAAAAAAGCCATCAAGCCTGACGCCACGGATAAACAACTGGTATCATTAGGTAAATGGTCGGTAGTAGTGTCTATGGTATTGGGTGTGATATTATCACTCCTGATCGGCGATGCGCTGATGGGCGAAGGCAAGCAGGGCTTCCAGTACATCCAGGAATATACCGGCTTTGTATCTCCAGGTATTTTCGCCATGTTCATCCTCGGCTTTTTCTGGAAAAAAGCGACATCGAACGCGGCATTATTCTCCACTATCGGGGGTTTTATCTTTTCGGTAATATTCAAATTCTTACCGCAATGGACTGATCTTTCGTTCATGGCGCCTTACGGCTTTTCAAAAGATAATGGTACCGGCGTGTACGAGATACCTTTCCTTGACCGTATGGGCTTCGTATTCCTTATTTGTATCATCGGTATGTACATCATCTCAAAAATTGATGCAGCCAAAGGTGTTAAAACTAACGGATTGGAAATTGAATCATCTATGTTCCGTACCTCAAGGGCATTCACTGCCGGTGCTGTACTGATAGGTGGCATACTGGTAGCCTTGTACAGTATTTTTTGGTAGTATAAATTATTTAATGTGATATAAGCGCCTGTATTAATAATGCAGGCGCTTTTTTTTAAGTAGTGGGTTGTGATCTTTTAAATAAATCAAATACCATCGCAATCGCCACCACTGTCAAACACCCTATTGCGTTCAACCATAAATATGCAACCACCTGGTAATAGCCCATCAGGCATATAATGGCCTCGGTAATTATTGCTGCCCAAAATACCGCCGGGCCTTTAATACGTTTAAAGTAAAAGGCCACCACAAAAACGCCTAATATAGTACCGTACAAATAAGAGCCTAACTGGTTTACCGCCTCCAGTAGGTTGCCAAGCTTGCTGGCATACAGCGCCATGCCGATGCTGGCCACACCCCAGATCACGGTTGCCAGGCGCGAGGCGTTCAGGTAATTCCTGTCGCTTGCCGTGGGGTTAATTACCCGCTTATAAATATCAACCACACTGGTTGATGCCAGCGAGTTTAGCGCGCTGGCCGTTGAGCCCATCGAAGCTAAAAACACAATGGCGATCAATAAGCCGATCAATCCATGCGGCAGGTAGCGGGTAACAAAGCTTAAAAAAACATAGTTGGTATCATTAACATCGGCGGTGGCATTATTCTTTTTCATTAGCGCCACGGCCTGCCGGCGTAGCTTGCCGGCATCTGCATCCGCTTTTTTTAATTCGGTTTTCGCGGCGGCCAGCTTACCGGCATCATCGCCATCAAAAGCCGATACCAGGTTTTGCGCGGCAGCTTTGCGCTTTTCAAACACCCGGGCGTGTTGCTGCTCAATAGCAGTATATAGTGGTGCATAGCTGCTGCTTTTTATACGGTCAACCTCGTAACTGTTAAAAAATACCGGTGGTTTATTAAACTGGTAAAAAGCAAATACCAGCACGCCGATAAGCAATATCAAAAACTGCATAGGTATCTTGATCAATCCATTCATAATCAAACCTATGCGGCTTTGCGCTACCGAACTGCCGGTTAAATACCGGCCTACCTGGCTTTGGTCGGTACCAAAATAAGAGAGCTGTAAAAAGAAACCGCCGATCAAACCGCTCCATACATTATAGCTATTGTCTGGGTCAAACTTCCAGTCAATCACGTTCATGCGGCCAAGTTTGCCGCTTAGTTTCAGCGCGTCAACAAAGCTTACATTTTCAGGCAGTAGCTTTACTACCATCACCCCGGCAAAAAACATCCCTAAAAATATAATGCTCATTTGCAGCATCTGGGTGTACGATACCGCCTTGGTGCCACCATAAACCGTATAAAAAATAACCAGTCCGCCTATGGCCAGGGTAGTGTAGGTGGTATCGATATGTAAAATGGTTGACAGGATGATGGACGGTGCGTAAATGGTAATACCCGTTGAAAGGCCGCGTTGTATTAGGAACAGGAACGAGGTAAGCACGCGTGTTTTCAGGTCAAACCGTTGCTCCAGGTACTCGTAAGCGGTATAAACTTTCAGGCGGTGAAATATGGGTACAAAGGTGATGCACAGCACGATCATGGCCAAGGGCAGCCCGAAGTAGAATTGCACAAAGCGCATCCCGTCGCTATAAGCCTGCCCGGGTGCTGAAAGAAAGGTGATAGCACTGGCCTGTGTAGCCATTACCGAAAGCCCTACGGCGTACCATGGCAACGAGCGGTTGCCTACTAAAAACTGGTCGACATTTTTATTACTGCCGCTTTTCCACAGGCCATAGCCAATAATGGCAAGCAGGGTAACGGCAAGTACTATCCAGTCGGTAAAACTCATTCAAATATTTTGGTAGTGAGCCAAAATACAGAAATAAGAAGAACCAGCCAAACACCTACCAAGATGTAAAACTGGTTCCAGTTACCTATAAAGGAGGGTAGTCCGTCGTTATCAGACGTTTTCACGGCCTCTAACCAGGAATTTTATAAACAGCGCGGCGGTTAATAAACCTAAAACACCACCTACCGGAATATAGATCAGGCCTCTGTCAACAATAGCGCCAACAAACATGCCGCTGATCAGTGCTACAACAAAATAGATGTAGTCGTTCTTTTTTGCTTCTTCCTCTTGTTTATGTGAGTGGTGATGATGTGACATAATATTTTATCTCCGTTTGTTTACCCGCAAAAATATCGATTATATTTTCATTGGCAACATTAATTAACCTTTACCATGCGTTTAACCCGCAATAGTTTACAATGTTTTACATCTACTCGGTACGCAGGCTTTTTATCGGGTTGGCAATAGCTGCTTTTATCGATTGAAAGCTGATGGTTACCAGCGCTATAATAACCGAAAGCAATGCTACTACAGCAAAAACATACCATTCAATATTGATGCGGAAGGCAAAATCTTCGAGCCAGTTGTGCATGGCATACCAGGCCAGTGGCCAGGCAATAATGTTGGCCAATAAAACCAGTTTCAGGAAATGGCCTGATAGCAGCAGCACAATATTTTGTACCGACGCGCCTAACACCTTGCGTACGCCGATCTCCTTAATGCGCTTTTCGGCGGAGTAGGAGGCAAGGCCCAGCAGGCCAAGGCAGGATATGAAAATGGCCAGCCCGGTTAATATACTTACTACCTGGCTTACCTGCGCGTCCGCACGGTAAACCTCCCTAAAATGCTCATCTACAAACTGGTACTCAAAAGGCTGATCGGGGAAGAGTTTTGCCCATTTGGTCTTGATCAAAGTAAGCGCCTCGGCAGTTTTGCCCGGATTGATCTTTACTGACATCCGGCTGTAGCCCCACTCTTTAACATTGAACATAAACATGGTTTCAATTTTATGGTGCATCGAGTTAAAATTGAAATCTTTAGCGATACCGGTGATCACACCCAGCGAATCGAACCCGAATTGCTGACCGAGTAGGGAGCTTGGTTTTGCCTTTGGCGTGTCCTTCAAAAGTTCTTTGGCCAGGGCCTCATTAATGATATACTCCCTGCCATAGCCTTCGGTACTAAAGTTTTTGCCCGCAACCAGCTTAATATTGTAAAGGTCGAGGAAGTTATTATCGACAATGAGCCTGGTGGTAGCCAGTTCGCGCATGGCGCCGTTTGCGGGTTTATATTGCACGCCCGATTGATCCATGTGGCTACCCAATACATCCTGTGCGCCGGTAATATCCGCAATAGCGGTATTGCCAGATAGGTGCTGCTTCAGCTGATCGTATTTTTGACTGGTAACATTATCAAGCGGGATGGTCACAATTTGCTCGCGGTTAAAACCGGGATCGCGCTGCTGCATATAGCGCAGTTGTTTCACCACAAAAACAGTGGCAATCATTAAAAACACCGCGCTGCCAAACTGGCCCACTACCAACGCGTTGCGTAAACCCGCCTTACTTTGCCCTGATGAGGACATAACACCCTTGAGCACCTTAACCGGTTGAAAAGAGGAAAGGAATAACGCCGGGTATAATCCCGATAATAATCCTACTAAAACCGCTAACCCGGTAATAGCTAATAATAGTTCTGGATTAGTAAATAAGGATAATTCCAGATTACGCTGACTAAGCTGATTTATAAATGGCAGGCTTAGCTTTGCCATAATAAGGGCAAGCACCAATGCCAGCAGAGACAGCATTACAGTTTCGCCTAAAAACTGAGCGGCCAACTGGTTACGCTGCGCGCCGATGGATTTGCGGATCCCCACTTCCTTCGATCGCTCGGCAGAGCGCGCGGTGGTGAGGTTCATGAAATTTACGCAGGCAATTATAAGCACTACTACAGCGATAAGCGCAAACAGATTGGTTGATTTACCATCGAATTTTTGGTAGTTTAGATAATCCAGCCCAACGTCGGTAGTTGAGGCATGTACATCCTTTAGCGGCGTATAAAAAAGCTCATAATATTTCCAGCCTTCGCCATCGCCCATATATTTTTTAAGAAAAGCCGGCATTTTACGCTGTAGGTTGGCAACATCAGTACCCGGAGCGAGTTCTACATATGTGTTGAGCCAATTGCCGCCCCAGCTATTCATCCTGCCCTGCCATTGCTTGTACATGCTACTCAGGCTAAACACACATTCAAATTGCAACTGCGAATTTTGCGGAACATCGGCTAATATGCCGGTAACCGCGTAACTCACCGTGTCCGATCCGTAGTGGGTAATGGTTTTGCCTATCGGGTCATCATCGCCAAATAACTTTTGGGCCGTTTGTTGCGTAAGCAATACGCTGTTCGGTTTTTCAAGCGCTGTGCGTTTATCGCCCTTAACTAACGGAAAATTAAATATCTCCAGAAAAGTTGAATCAACCAATACGCCTTGCTGAATAAACAATTTTTTTGACTGACTGGTAAGCTGGTACTTGTTAGTCCATCTTACACGGGTATAATTTTTTATTTCGGGATAATCGTTTTTTAAGCTTCGACCCATTGGCGCCATGGAAAGCGCCACCTTTTGAGAGGCTGCCATGCCCGGAAATTTCTGGACTTCGCTTAAGCGATATATGTTTTTAGTATGAAAGCTATCAAAGCTCTTTTCATAAAAAACAAAAAGCATAATAGCAATGCACGCTGCCATGCCAATTGATAAACCTACGATGTTTATGGCCGAAAAGAACTTACTTTTCCAGAGGTTACGCCATGCGGTTTTAAAATAGCTTTTTATCATGGTTAGGATGATTGTGTTGTTGAGCTATTTTAAAACTGCATACGCTGTGCCTTTTGTTTATTTATCTGATAATGAGGTTTTTAAATATGTTTTATCGGCATTCATTTGTTCGCATACGATACAATAATCGTTCGGTTTTGATACAGCTGTTAAGGTTGTTGCGCCGGTGGTTGGGGCTTGCTTAACAGGTTGATAAACAGTCTGTACGCGCCCGGCACCCCGGCAGGTAACTCCCGAAAGAATGATAGTGAAGTATATACAAACCTGCCCTTGCCATAATCAGCCGTAATAAGAGAGCCTTTGTTGGGCGACATTTTGGTATCGTTCATCAATAACGGTGCGCTGTAGCGCTTATCAATACCGGCGGCAAAGTAAAGGCCGCGTTCCTGTATCCAGCCATCAAAATCCGCAGTGGTTATTTTGTTAGGATAATTTAGCACGGGGTTGGCCGGATCTGCAAACGTTACTTTGGCGTCCTCCTCGGTTACACGTTGGTTAACCACATCAAAAGGATAGGGGCCAATGCTGTCTGTAACCATGCGGCCTGCCGTATTGTATTGTACTACTAGGTTGCCACCGTTTTTTACATAATCCAGCAGTCGGGGCTGCTCAAAAACCAGGCGCGGATTTACGTTAAATGAGCGTACACCGGTTATAATTGCATCATACACCGCCAGGTCGGAGTTCATTACTTCATCCTCTGTTAAAATATGCACGTTATAGCCTAATTGCTTTAACGCTTCGGGTATTTTATCGCCAGCGCCTGGCAGGTAGGCAATGTTTTTTCCGGCTGTTTTTATGTCTAGGTTAACCAATCTCGCTTCAGCTTTCGGGAATAGCGTGATGTTTGGGATATGATCATATTTTATACGGTGCAAACCTAACGACCATTCTTTACCCCCTGTGTTAACCACAGCCTGTAGCTTGCTCACAACAGGATCGGCACTTGTTGGTGTAATAGTAAATGTTACCGACCACTCGTCGTTTAGTTTTTTATCTACAAAGTCAAATTTTTCAGGGCTGATAGTCCAGCCGGTAACCGGTTTTATGCTTACGGTGCCCTCACCGTCCGGCGTAAAGTTTTTAAGTTTTATGCGCACCTGCTGCGGCTGCTGCCCGCTGAACAGGTAAACCGGATTTTCAACATTGGCCGTAACCGGCGGAACTACCTCAACGGGCTGATAAACCTCGCCTCGCACCGGATCGGTGTATTTGTATATAACCGGCGAATCATACCTGATCTTTTTATTATTTATGGTGAACTCAAAGCTAACCGCTGGTATATTCGGATTTTCAGGATTACCGGCAAGCGTATCATTCGGCAAAGTGTATAAACCAATGCCATGATCGGTAGCCAACCAGTAAGGCTGCGAAGTTGATTTAAACGGAATACGGTTCTTTACCGCATCAAAAGCTACGGTGCGCAGCTCATTGACAGGTAAATTAGGCGTGCGTATGCCGGTGCTTACACTACGCATACGTCCGTTATCAATGGCTACAGAAGTAACCTGCACAGGGTTACGGATGATAAACTGGTTGATAACGCCCATGCTGTCGCCCACAGCGAAGGTTGGGTCGGTAGCGTAGCTTTCAAACCAAAGGCCTGAGCAGGCAGCTATCAAATGTTTAACCTGCTTTACTTTCTCGTTACGCCAGTAAGCATCGCTTATACCCTCAACCCGTACTAACAGGTCAACCAGTGCGTTTACGGATAATTCCGGATGTACCGGGTTAAAGTTTTTTTGGATGGCCGTGATGGCTGTATTTATTTCGGCAGGTGCTTTTACGCGTGCCCAGGTAGTATCAACACCATCAAGTAAGTTGCGTTTTGGCGCTTCGCCTGCAATGGTTTTAAAGTATTCAAACGACTCGCCGCGCTGACTTGCCGCGCCAAAGCCCTGCGATTTATGGTTCGAGCGGCTTTGAGCGGCAATTTCGCCATAGCTTTTACCCATAAATACATTGTAAGCGCCCGCATCCACCTTAAACTGGTTAGGGTTAATGGTGTTGGTATTGCCAAAGTTAAAGGTATTCCAAAGCAGGCGTTTGGCTTGCCATACCTGCACGTATTTTAATTGTTCAGGGAAACGTTTCGGGTCGGCGGCGGCTGCGAACGCCTCTTGCGCCAATATAGCCGAGGTGGTATGATGCCCGTGCCCGCCCTCGCCGGTGGTAGGAAAACGGCAGATCATCACATCCGGCCTGAATTTTCGGATTACCCAAACCACATCGCCCAACACTTTTTCCTTGTCCCATATCTTCAGCGTTTCTTCGGGAGTTTTTGAGAAGCCGAAGTCATTAGCGCGGGTAAAAAATTGTTCGGCGCCATCGTAACGGCGTGCCGCCAGTAATTCCTGTGTGCGTACCAATCCCAACAGTTCACCTTGCTCTGTGCCGATCAGGTTTTGGCCGCCATCTCCGCGGGTTAACGAGAGGTAACCCGTACGGTAATGCTTTTCGCGCGCCAGCCAGGCTAAAAGGCGGGTGTTCTCATCATCAGGATGCGCGGCTACGTACAACACACTGCCCAGTGTATTCAATCCTTGCAAATTTTGCTCAATGGAGGCAACGTTAGTCGAGGGGGATGATTGCGAATAGCTATATATAGATAATAATAGTAATGAGGCAGATAAAAGAATTCTCTTCATGGCGGTAAAAATATATAAAGATGTACAGCTTTTATATTGATAACCATAACAATCATGTTAAAATTCATGTCAAATTTTAATTAATTAATCGATTGATTAATTTTATATTATTGAAAATCAATTAGTTATTGTTAGTTTACAATTTGATTACATTATTTAATCAATCGCTTGATTAATTTTGTGCCATCAAAAACATGGAAAAGGAAAAAACCGATAAGAAAGATCATATACTCGACGTAGCCGAAAGGGTTTTCGCCGATGTGGGTTATGATGCCGCTTCTACCCGGATGATCTCCGGCGAAGCCGGTGTGAATATGGCCATGCTTAATTATTATTTCGGATCAAAGGAAGGATTATTCCTGGCCGTGTTCGAGCGTAAAATTGAGCACTTTCGCACCCTGATCAATAACATAGGGAACGACGAAAGCATGAATGCGCTGCACAAGCTCGAAAAATGTATTGACAGCTTTATTGATAAGGTAGTGATAAACAGCTGCTTTTCAAGGCTGATGAACCGTGAAATGTGGCTTGGGCGCCGCGGTGAGCTCACCGATAAGCTGAGCGATATTATCATGAACAACGTAAATGAGTTCAAGCGCATTTTTGAAGAAGGTATCTCCACCGGCCTCTTTCATCATGACACCGATATCGAGTTGGCTATCGCTACCATCTTCGGCACAAAAAATTATATCACCAATAGTCCGCATGTAGCATCAAAATTGCTTAAGCACGATGTTAATGATGCCGAGTACATGGAAAATGAACTTAAGCCTCGCATAAAAAAATACCTTAAACAACTACTTAATGCCTACTTACTCATAAAATGACAACACATAACAACACCACCAACCCGCACTTTTTACACCGGCAGCTTTTTGTTTATGCCATCTTTGCGGCACTGCTGGCCCTGCTGATATCAACCACGGCAAACGCACAGGAGAAAGTGCTAACGCTCGATGAGGCTATAAACCTGGGCGTAGCCAACAGTAAACAGTTAAAACTATCAAAATCAAAAATTGATCAGGCTGTAGAACAATACAACCAGGCTAAAGATCAGTCATTGCCTACCGGTAATGTAAGCTTTGGTTACAACCGCGCGCAAATACCGGCAAACCGCCTGCAATTTGGCGAGGAAAGCCTTTCGCTGCCAAAACATGCCGACGCATGGTTGGGTATCGCCTCGCTTAATCAAACCATCTTCTCGGGCAACAAGCTAAAATACGCACGTGAGTCGACTGAATTGTTAAGCCAGATAGCGCGTTTGGATGAAGTGAACGATAAGGATCAGATCGTTTATAACATCATCAACTCTTACTACAACCTGTATAAGGTATTGCAAAGCAAAAAAGTAGTAGAGCAAAACTTAACTACCGTTGATCAGCAGATTAAACAATCACAACGCTTTTTTGAGCAGGGCCTGGTTACCAAGAATGATGTGTTGCAGTTTCAATTGCAACGTTCAAATATTGAACTGAATGGCATCGATCTGGAAAACAACCGCAAGATTGTTAACTATAACCTTGATATACTACTTGGCTTGCCCGAAACTACCGAGATCAAGATAGACCAGATTGATACTACGCAACGCGCGGTAAATATGTTGGCCAGTTATATTGATACAGCCATCAGCAATCGCCCCGAATTAAAACAGGCCGACCTGCAGGCTCAGGTAGCTGATAAAAATATCGGCTCTATCAAAGGTAACCTGTTGCCAAACCTTAATGCGGCGGCAAGCGCGTATTATGTTGATGTGGCTGCTAATCCGCTTCCTCGTTCGGGTAATTTTATTACCCCTATATCAGTCGGCCTTACCGCTTCATGGAACTTTGGCGCGCTGTGGACCAACAAACATAAAGTAGCCGAAGCTAAAATTCAACGTACGCAGGTAGATATCAATAAAAGCCTTGAAATCGATCGTATTAAGAACGAGGTTAACCAAAGCTACCAGGGATATGTGGCGGCACTTTCAAAAATAAAGCTGCTGCAAACATCAATAGCCCAGGCGGGTGAGAACAATAAGATCTTACAATCAAAATACCGCAGCAACATCGCTTCGGCTGTTGACCGTGCCGACGCGCAAACCTTGCTTTACCAGGCGCAAATTAACCTGGAACTGGCTAAAGCCGATGCAAGCCTTGCTTATTATACGCTCCTTAAATCAACCGGAACACTAAACAAATAATATAACACCACCCAAAAAAATGGAACAGAATACAGAAATCCAAGAACCTAAAAAGAAATCGAAAGTAGTACCTATTATTTTAGGCATTGTATTACTTGGCGGTATCATATTCGGTATCAAAGAATATATCTATTTCAGCGCACATGAGGATACTGATGACGCGCAGATAGATGCCGACATCAGCCCGGTTGTGGCCAGAGTTGGCGGCTATGTTGACAGCATTTTGTTTGAGGAGAATACCCACGTTAACAAAGGTCAGCTACTGGTTAAGATAGATGACCGTGATCTTAAAGTACGTTTAGAGCAGGCGCAGGCGGCCCAAAAAGGTGCAAGCGCAGGCATTGGCGTAAGCGAATCGCAGATATTCTCAACCGCTGCAAACTCAGCCAGCGCTAAGGCCGAAGTAACATCAGCCGCTGCAAGGTTAGAGAAAGTGCAGAAGGATTATCAGCGTTATGCCAACCTGGTAAAAGACGGATCAGTTACACAACAACAATTTGATCAGGCGAAATCAGACCTTGATGTTGCCCGTGCTACATACCGTGCCGCTCAGGAGCAGTACAAAGCCGCTTCGCAACAAGTGGGTACTACACGTAACCAGTTAAAGGTTACCAACAGCGGTGTTGATCAGCGCCAGGTTGATATTGATTATGCCAAGCTGCAATTAAGCTACGCCCAGGTAAAATCGCCGGCAAGTGGTACTGCTGCCAAAAAGAATGTACAGGTGGGGCAACTAGTGCAGCCGGGGCAAACCCTGTTCGCTATTGTGAATGATAACAGCTTGTATGTTACCGCTAACTTTAAAGAAACTCAGTTAAACGACATCCGCAATGGCCAAAAAGTAAATATTGAGGTTGATGCTTACCCGGATATGGAACTGGAAGGTACAGTGTACAACTTCTCCCCCGCTACAGGCGCTAAATTCTCATTACTGCCACCGGATAATGCTACAGGTAACTTTGTAAAGGTTGTACAACGCGTACCGGTTAAAATTAAAATAAACGCAACTCCTGAACAATTAGCCAAACTGCGCCCCGGCATGAGCGTGAATGCTTCGGTTAATATAAAATAATAAACCATGGCTGAAACAGGCTTTAAAAAATGGATAATTACCATTACGGTAATTATGGCCTCGCTGCTTGAGCTGATAGATACCACGATTGTGAACGTGGCTATCCCGCACATTCAGGGTAACCTGGGTGCTACGCTTGAGGATATAGCCTGGGTAGTAACCGGCTATGCGGTGGCCAACGTAATTGTACTGCCCATGTCGGGCTGGCTGGGCGATACGTTTGGCCGTAAAAACTATTTTCTTACATCAATCATTGTGTTTACCATCGCATCGTTTTTATGTGGTAATGCAACTACGCTGAACGAGCTGATCGCCTTCCGTATATTACAGGGTATTGCAGGTGGTGGTTTGATATCAACAGCACAGGCTATTTTAATAGAAACGTGGCCACGTGAACAAATAGGTACCGCAACAGCTCTGTTTGGTTTAGGCGCGGTAGTAGGACCAACAGTTGGCCCGACCATTGGCGGCTGGATCACTGAAAATTACTCATGGCCCTGGATATTTTATGTAAACATTCCGGTAGGTGCATTGGCGGCCTTCCTGACGATAACTTACATTAAGGAAACGCCCAAGGTCGTCGGCCGGCCGGTGGACTGGTGGGGTATATTGCTCCTTGCCATATCAGTAGGTAGCTTGCAAACTATTTTGGAGAAGGGTGAGAGCGAGGATTGGTTTGCTACAACGTATATAACCGTACTTACCGTAACCGCAATATTGGGCGCCATACTGTTTGTATGGCGCGAGCTAAGTACTGACCACCCGGTGGTGAACTTCAACATTATGCGGCATCGAAGTTTTGCCGTGGGGATGTTTACCTCCTTTATATTAGGTTTTGGTTTATACGGTTCGGTATTCGTGTTCCCGGTGTTTTGCCAAAATTTGCTCGGTTTCAATGCACAGCAAACGGGCGAGCTGTTGTTTCCGGGCGGTGTATGCACCATTGTAATGATGCCGTTTATAGGTAAAATGCTTAACAAAGGCGTACCTGCCCAATTTATGGCTACTGTGGGTATGTTCCTGTTCTTTGTATTTACCTGGATGCTGAGCAACTCTACCCTTGCTACAGGCGAAAAGGATGTAATGATACCATTACTGATACGTGGTGTGGGTATGGCCTTATTATTTGTGCCGTTAACCACACTGGCTATGGCCGATTTGAAAGGTCCTGAAATTGGCCAAGGGTCAGGCTTGAATAACATGATGCGCCAGTTGGGTGGTTCGTTTGGTATCGCGGCCTTAACCACTATTATACACATCAGGCAGGGTTTTCACCGTAGTACGTTGCTGGAGAACATTAACCAGTACAACCCACAATTTAACGAGCGTTTGCAGATGCTTACACAAGGCTTTATGGCCAAAGGTAAATCAATGCTCGATGCTACGGAGATGGCGTACCGGGCAATTGAAGGCACAGTAATACGGCAAACCATGTTATTAACGTATGATGATGCTTACTGGATATCAGGTTTGATCATGCTGTTCTCGATACCGTTGCTATACTTACAGCCCTTTAAAAAGTTGAAGGCCGCAACGGATGCGCACTAAACAAGGTGAACTAAAAACAAAAGCCGTTCCTGTACTTAAATACGGAACGGCTTCCCCAAAAAATTAACAATTAAATTAATTTCACCCCAGCAGCACAGTCGCAAGTATATAATGAAACCGAGGTTAGTTTAATCTTGCCATAAAATTAGTTTTTTTCGCTAGAAACACAAATTTATTTTATGCACAAAACAGTTTGTAAAATAAAAATGCCGCGAACCTAAAATTCGCGGCATTTTTGTTTGATTAACTGGCTTAACGCTTAAAATATTATTTTACCGGTTGCTGTAACAAGTGAAGCAATACGTACCGCGTCAAAAATACGCTCCTCTGTTGTACCGAGTTTAATCAGCGAATCCTCGTGCGCGTTAACACACATTTCGCAACCGTTTACTGCTGATACAGCAAGGCTCAACAACTCAAAAAACTCTTTACCGGTTACAGGTTTCATCATCAGCTGCATACGTATGCGGGCAGGTATCTGGGTGTATTTTTCCTTTTGGGTAAAGTGCCTGAAACGGTAAAACACATTGTTTGATGCTAATAATGATGCACAGCCAACAGCTTCGGCAATTTCGGCATCGGTTGCGCCTTGCTGCTCACTGTATTGGGTGTAATACTTTATAAGCGGGGTGTTATTGTTATTAGCGGCAATGCTCAAGCCAATTAAACCACACTCTTTGGTGCTTAAGTGGTCGCTGGTAAGGGTGCTGGTAAAGTTTAATTTTAAATCGCGTAGGTAGCGTGATTCGCCCTTTTCAAGTAGGATAAGGCTTTCGGTACGGTAACCTGTTTCCAGGCCTACAGTCTGTAATAATTCATTGATTATTTCGGTGCTTTCGCTCATGGTGTTATGAATTTATAGGGTCAAAAAAATCCCCGCATTATTCCTAACGATAGTGCGGGGACATTATGTAGTGTCAGTGTGTTACGCTGTAAGGGTTTCCTGACCTTTTTCCCAGTTACAAGGGCAAAGTTCGTCAGTTTGCAAACCGTCAAGTACACGCAGTACTTCTTTTACGTTACGGCCTACGTTCAGGTCGTTAACACATACCCAACGTACAATGCCGGTAGGGTCAATAATAAAAGTAGCGCGGTAAGCGATTTTTTCGTTAGGTTCTAAAATACCCAGGTCTTCAGCTAATGATTTTGAGGTATCGGCAAGCATCGGGAATTTAAGGTCACGCAAATCGTCGTGGTTCATTCTCCAGGCATGGTGAACAAACTCAGAGTCGGTTGAAGCACCGATCAAACGGGTTTCGCGGTCACGAAATTCGCCGTAGTTTTTATTGAACTCAGCAATCTCGGTAGGGCAAACAAAAGTAAAGTCTTTTGGCCACCAGAAAATCACAGTCCATACGTTATCATCATTAACAAGATAGTCAGAAGTTAATGTTTCAAACTCTTTACCTTTTTCAAGGCTAACTACTGCTGTTTTAGAAAATGCAGGGAATTTCTGTCCTATGGTTATCATATTTGATGTTTTTATTTTGATGCAAATGTAGCCTTATTGGCTCCCTAATCAAAATATGAAATATTTATAGGATATAGATTTTGTTTATGGCTAAAAGTTATTCTATAATTAATGCTTATTGCTTTGTTGCCTGATCCAAAACACCCTGGTTAAGCCTTACGTATTCATCATCATTAGCGCTTTCGGCATATGCTATACCTTGTTTAGCGGCTTTTATAGCGGCGTCCTTTTTGCCCTGTTTTAGTAATATTCGCGCTTCCCAAAGTTTAAACCAGGGCGCTTTAGGCTCCGCTTTTTGCGCTTCATAAACCCATTTCAAAGCCTTGTTCAGATCCTGATCATTCTCGTAATAATATTGTATAGCATTGAAGTATGGCTTTTTGGCGCTCATCATCAACTTATCAATATTTGCAAGAATTTTCGCGTTATCATTTGTTTGCAGCTTTATGGCTATGGCAGTATAACCCCATAATAAATACAGGTCGGCATTTTTGGTGTTCACATTGGCGAAGGCAACCGTAAAAGTCTCACGTTTTTCTTTTAACGCGATCATTGGCACTTTGAATCGCACCAGGTCATCTTCCTGTTTATAATCGTAGGCGCCCCACTGTTTAACCGTTTTGTTCAGTATTACTGTCCATTCCTTTTCTCCGGGTATAGTGAACAGGGAATAAGTACCTGCGGGCACTTTGTTGCCTTCAACCAGCACCTCCTCGGTAAAACTAATGGTTGTAGCCCAGTTAGCGCCAGTGCGCCAAACCTGGCCAAAGGGTTGTATGCCACCGAATATTTTACGGTCCTTAACGTTAGGGCGGGAGTAAGTAAGCGTGATTTTACCCAGGCCAAAATCCTGTATAATAGTTTGCGTAGAACTGGCTTCGGGTATGCGGGGCTGTTGCTGAGCCTTTAAACTGATGTTAAAACACGTAATTAATACAAACGTAGCTATGCAAGCCGATATAAATTTCATGGTGGCGAATTAATAAATGATATTGTGATTAACGCAAAAGTTGCCAACTAAGGTATGTATTAGAAATGAAAAGTAAATGAAGGTTTAATCACAGCAGCGTGAATATAAAAATAAAAAGCCCCCCAGACTTGCTCCGGGGGACTTTCAACCTAAACCTTATCACAATTAAACCGGTAAGTTTACCAGTTCGGTTATGTTATAACAATTACTGTACCAAAATGATATTGTGCTGTTTTAGTTGTCAGAACATGCTTTTTTTGTTTTTTGTGCTCGTTAGTGTGTATTCATGTGCACAATGTGTCAGCATTTTTGTACAGTCGCAAGTCATTTAAGCTGTTTTCGCAGTGCGTTTGCGGCGCAAAAGATAATCGGCCAGGTATAAGCACAATACAGCGTCGAAAAATAAAAAGGCTTTGATAACACCACTGTTCAGCAACCCGGATACCTGAATTTGCGGCATTTTAAAATTCGGCAGTTTCCATTCAATATTACTCATGCTCCAGTTAACGCTAAACAACGCATAAAGTATTATTGCCGATATAGTTACGATGAAGAAAGCGGCAATACCCTTTATTATTCGCTGGTCAATAGTAGCCTTTAACGGTTTTAAAGCCTGCTCGGCGCGTATCTGTTCCATTACGTTAAAGGTAAAGGCCATCGGCGGTTCATCAAGCTCAATGTTGCTAAACTCGGCATTCAGCGCTAAAAGCTCATTATATTTACGGCGATAAACCTCGTCCTGCTCAATAAGGCGGGCAATAGCGTCCCGCTCTGCCGGGGTGCAGGTGCCATCAATATAGCTCCACAATTTTTCTTCTATACTGTTCATATCAACTCCTTTGCTTCGTGCTTTAACAGACGCTCCAGTTTATCTTTTAAACGCTGTCGCGCCCTGAATAGTTTAACCTTCACCGCGTTAGCTTCCATGTTTAGAGCTAAGGCAATTTCTTCTAACGACTGCTCGCCTTTGTAAAATAAAGTTATAACGGCGGCATCATCAGGTAAAAGCTGCTCAATAGCCATATTTAAATAAAACGACCGCGACCGGTTCTCCGCATTATTACTGTCATAGCCTGACGGTTTTTGCTCAATCTGGATAAATGTACTTTCATCGTCAATGGAGTCCGTCGCTATCCTTTTTTTGCGCAAATGCGTCATGGCCGTGGTATATACTATACTATAAAGCCAGGTACTGAACTTTGCCTGACCCTGAAAATTTTGCAGACTGCGGTATGCTTTAACAAAGCAGTCCTGCGCAATCTCCTCTGCGTCTTCGCGGTTTTTTGCAAAGCGCAGCGCAAGGGTAAACACAAAGCGCTGGTACCGTTTGATCAGTTCGGCATAAGCTGCCTGATCGCCTGCAAGGCTTCGCGTTATAAGTTCAATATCGGTTGGCTTGTGTTGCATGTATAACAACTACTCTGACGCAGGCTGGCAAAGCCAGGTTACAGCTTTTTTAAATTTAGTTTATATTAGCCAATAAAGATCATTCGTATTTATTGAAAATAATATTGCTGCGGCATATGTATTTAGCAAATGGCGCAAGTAGCATTTGGAATTTAAAATTTAGAATTTTTTTTAAAATTGGGTGTAACCTGCTTTAAATTGATGTGGTCATAGCTTGCAAATACACTGTACAGGTGGTTTGATAAATAACAAAATTATAACACATTATTAAATACAAATTATGGCACCAGCATTAGCATTAACATTAGTAGCAATCAGCTTATTAGCAATGATATTTGGCATAGTTTACCTCGGTAACAAAGAAAAAATGGCGATGATTGAACGAGGCATGGATCCCCGGAGTTATAAAGCGCAACCAGCACCCTATAGGTACCTGAAATGGGGGCTATTAATGATGGGTGCCGGCACCGGGTTGTTTTTAGCTAACATATTAACTCGCACAATTTTAACGGGCGACGAAGACGAAAATGTTGCTATTTACTTTGGCTTAATATCCATTTGCGGCGGGTTAGGCCTATTCATTTCATACCTTATCGAGAAAAAAGAAGTGTTGGATAAGGAATAAATTAGAATGCCTTTTAAAAAGGCACACGCAGAAGAACTGAGTGTGCCGATTTTATTAATTAAACTTTTAGTTGGTTTTTAATTAAGCCGTTTGTTAACTTTATGTGCTAATTTAAAAATCAATGAAAAATCTAATCCTATCTGCCTTGTTATTGAGCGCTTGCACCGCCTTTGCTCAAAAAGAAAAAAAACATCAAATAACTGAAAATACCCAAGCTGTATACGCTGTCGCTGATGACGGTAAAACCAAAGAAGGTTTGTATGCTGTACGCAGCATGAAGGATGACGCGGCAATAGTTCAGGGTTATTATAAAAATGATGCGCGCGCGGGCACCTGGTATTTTTTTGATAGTCAAAAAAAACTTTCCCTACGTTATAACTATGATACCAAAAAGATACTGTATTACGATAAAACGCAGTTGGATAACGTAGAAGTTAAAATACTGAAGGGCACCGAAGATGAAAAAAAGAATGCCTCAGCCCCTTTGCCGCTTTGCTCAACTGATTACCTCGCAACTTTATTGCTAAGTAGAATGCCGCAGATAATAAATGCGCCGGGTGGCGAAATGGATGTGGTTATTGATGCGCGCGTGGATGCTGACGGTAAAGCCCGTTACACTGTAGGTTATAAAACTGATAAAGGTGATTACGAAAAGCAGGTGATTAAATTGGATAACGATAGTGACAAGTTTTTAGTGAATTGGATACCTGCTGCTTACAATGGTAAAAGCCTCGATGCTGATTTTATATTAGTGGCAAAGTATAATAACGACCCCAATACGCAGCGCCGTACGCGTTGGTATAACTAACCCAAATTATAGCGCTCTTTGAGCAAATTTACATGATACCTTACGTGCCCTGCTGTTGCATAAACCAGGGCACGTACGGTTATCAGGTTGCCGCTGGCAATACCATGCCTGGTTTGCTGCTCATCAGTAACTGAACGGAAAAAATATAAGTTGGCCTCGCGCACGGCTTTGAATTCATTAGCTAAATCCTGAATGTTACGCGCGTTAAAGCCGGCGTTTTCTACGTACTCATCCTGTTCAAACCCCGGTAGTTCCCGCTGACCGCGCGCAAAGCAAAACGCCCTGAAACCAAACACTCTCTCGGTATCAATTATATGGCCGAGCACCTGCTTTAGCGTCCATTTTCCATCGGCATAAGCGTACATGGCTCGTTCATCGTCAAGGTTACAGAAAAGTTGATGGATAACCTCTTTTTGAGCTTCGAGTATCGCTAATACGTTCTCATTATCCCTGATAAGATTGATGTATCCGCCCGGCTGGGGGGCGTATTCCTCAGGCTGTGGCTTGCTGATCATTTTTTATCGCTTTTAAAACTATTCTGAAGGTAGTGCCCTTACCCACTTCCGAATCCTTTACGTAGATGTGCCCGTTGTGGTAATTTTCAATCATCCTCTTTGTTAACGAGAGGCCTAAGCCCCATCCGCGTTTCCTGGTAGTATACCCCGGTTGAAAAACAGTGTCAAATTTGGAGCGCGGAATACCTTTACCGGTGTCGGTCACATCAATAAATACCTGCTTTTTACTTTCGGTTATCTCAATGCTGATTGTGCCTTTTTCGGCTATGGCGTTAACGGCGTTCTTCAGCAGGTTTTCCAGTACCCAATCAAATAACGGGATGTTGAGGCCGGCTTTTACATCGGTGTTCCCATTCATTTTAAAGGTGATACGGTCGCTTACCCGTACCCTGAAGTAGTCCATAAAATCCTTTACTACATAAAATACCACATGCTCTTCCAGTACCGGGCGCGAGCCGATCTTGGAAAACCTGTCGGCCACAATCTCCAGCCGCTTCACATCGTTTTCCATTTCAGCAATCAGCGGATCATCTTCAGCATTGAATTTGTCTTTCATCAGTTCAATCCAGGCCATGAGTGATGATATAGGCGTACCCAGCTGATGCGCAGTTTCTTTAGCCAAACCCACCCAAACCTGATTCTGTTCCGACTTTCGGGATGAGCTAAATGCTGTGTAGGCCGTTAGCAGGAATATGGCGATAACCGATAGCTGCACATACGGAAAAAATTTGAGCTGCGTAAGCAAAGCCGAATCCTTATAATAAACCAGCCATTGCGAGCCGAAAACCTCGAGCCTGATCGGGTCGTGCTGCTCCTTCATGTAGTTGAGTTCCTGTCTGAAATAAGCTGTATCGTACTGAATGCTTTTGTTTTCCTCGGCTTCAAGCTTGATAAAAGTCTTGGTACTGTCCAGTCCCTTCTTGTACTTGAATTCGCCCTTATCATCAACCACAAGGGCGGGCACGGTAAGGCTGTCGCGCACGGCGAAAACATAGTTCAGAAAGTCGTTATCGTCGCTCAAAAATATCTGACGCATGCTTAACGCCCATACTTGTGCGCGGGTGCGCTCGCTTTGGGCAATGTTTTTAACCAGGTAATTGGTGTATAGTAACGATCCGCTGGCTATCACCACGGCAAAGGCAAGTAACAGGTATTTCCAGCGGCGTTTTTGTTGATACGGATTCATATATAAGAAGGTGCACAAAGTACACAAATGGGTTGAAACGTAAAAGGGCGTATTTATATCAGCCTATAGCCATATTAAACGTGGCTTGGCATCAACTGTTCGCTTAATCGCGCATTAAAATTATCTTTGCGGCATCATGGCTGACAATAAAGTAAGAGTAAGATTTGCGCCCAGCCCAACGGGCGGTTTACATTTAGGCGGTGTACGTACCGTATTGTTTAATTATTTGTTTGCCAAAAAACACGGCGGCGAATTTATTTTACGTATTGAGGATACCGATCAAACACGCTACGTTGAAGGCGCGGAGCAATATATAATGGATTGCCTGCAATGGTGTGGCCTCACGCCTGATGAAAGCCCGGTAGTAGGCGGTCCGTATGCCCCTTACCGCCAAAGTGAGCGCAAGCCTTTGTACCGTGAATACGCCGAAAAGCTGGTTGCCGAAGGCCATGCTTACTATGCTTTTGACACCCCTGAAGAACTGGCTAAAAAACGCGAAGACGTACCCAACTTTCAATATGGCCATGGTCACCGTTATGATATGCGTAACTCGCTTACTTTACCTTTACACGAGGTAGAGAAGTTATTACATGATGGTACGCCGCACGTTATCCGCATAAAAATGCCCGAGGATGACAGTATCAGTTTTAAGGACATGATACGCGGCTACGTAAGTTTTGAAACCAACCAGGTTGATGATAAAGTATTGCTAAAGGCTGATGGTATGCCGACCTACCACCTTGCTGTGGTGGTTGATGATTACCTGATGAAGATAACCCATGCCCTGCGTGGCGAGGAATGGCTGCCATCAGCACCGGTACACCTGCTGCTGTGGGAATATTTAGGCTGGAAAGACAGCATGCCGCAATGGGCGCATTTGCCATTGATATTAAAACCCGACGGCCACGGCAAGCTGAGCAAGCGCGATGGTGCAAGGTTAGGCTTCCCGGTATATGCTATGAATTGGGAAGATCAAAAGAGCGGCGAATTAACGCCGGGTTTCCGTGAACTGGGCTTTTTGCCCGAGGCTTTTTTAAACCTGCTGGCTATGCTGGGCTGGAATGATGGCACCGATCAGGAAGTTTTCTCGCTGGATGAACTGGTTGAAAAATTCAGCATGGAGCGGGTAAGTAAAGCCGGAGCTAAGTTTGATTTTGACAAAGCCAAATGGTTCAACGCCGAGTGGATTAAGAAACTTAATGCTGAAAGCTTAAAGCAGAAAGTTAAAGAAATATTTGCCAGCAATGCAGTAGCGGTTAACGATGATACCAGGCTGCTGAAAGTGATAGAACTGATTAAAGATCGTTGCGTATTGCTAACCGACTTTTACACGCAGGGCGCTTACTTTTTTGAACAGCCAAAGGAGTACGACCTCAACGCGGTTAAACCAAAATGGACCGACGCCAAAACCGATTTTTTTAATGAGTTAAAAGCCAAATATACTACTGCCGCTGCATGGGGTGCTGCCGGTCTGGAAACAGAGTTTAAAGAGTTCACTACCGAGAAAGGCTTTAAGATAGGCGATGTAATGCTGCCTTTCCGCATTATGCTGGTAGGTGGTAAATTCGGTCCGCATGTTTTTGATATTGCCGAGATGCTGGGCAGGGATGAAACCGTTGTGAGGATTGAAAAGGCTTTGGAGGCGTTCACGGCGTAACCCATCCCAACCCTCCCCGGAGGGGAGGGCTTTGAAAAGCATTAATAAAACAAATCGCAATAAATTAATCTTGTTTAGAGTTAGGTATTAGCATTTGTATAAAGTCGTTAGAATTTAGATTTTAGCGTTTAGAATTTATAGCTTCATCCACTATGATCCTGCAGGCAGAGCATTTAATAAAGAAATATAAGCAGCGTACTGTTGTTAATGATGTATCGTTCAATGTGGCGCAGGGCGAAATTGTGGGTTTGCTTGGGCCAAACGGTGCGGGTAAAACCACGTCGTTTTATATGATAGTGGGTTTGATAAAACCTAACGAAGGCCGTATCATCCTGGATGATAGCGAAATAACCGGCGACCCGATGTATCGCCGTGCGCAAAAAGGTATTGGTTACCTGGCACAGGAGGCATCGGTGTTTCGCAAGCTTTCTGTAGAAGATAATATCAAGGCCGTGCTCGAGATGGGGCAGATGAGTAAGGAGCAACAGCGCGATAAGCTGGAAGAACTGATTGATGAGTTCAGCCTGCATAAAGTGCGCAAAAACCGTGGCGACCTGCTGTCAGGCGGTGAACGCCGCCGTACCGAAATTGCACGCGCCCTTGCTGCTGAGCCAAACTTTATATTGCTTGATGAACCCTTTGCCGGTGTCGATCCCATAGCTGTTGAAGAGATACAGGCGATGGTGTACAAACTCAAACACCGCAACATCGGTATCCTTATTACTGACCACAATGTACAGGAAACGTTGTCAATTACGGACAGGGCTTATTTGCTGTTTGAAGGAAAAATATTAGAGTCGGGCGTACCCGAAGTATTAGCTGAAAATGAAATGGTAAGAAAAGTGTATCTTGGTGCGAACTTTGTGCTTAAACGCAAGAGTTTTGCCATTTAACCTAAGATAGACACCCATGTCCATTTTTAATTCTGTTATATCCTGGTTCATGAAAAAGCGTATCCACCAGATAGAGCTTTTTATGAAATACCCCAATGAAGTGCAGGAAGAGTGGTTTGAGAACCTGATAATGGGCGCTGAAAATACCGAATGGGGTAAAAAGCATCATTATAAATCCATTGAAAACCTTAATGATTACCGCGAGCGCGTACCCATCCAAACGTATGACAGCCTGAAGCCTTATATCGAGCGTATGCTCAAAGGCGAGCAGAATGTGTTGTGGCAATCGGAGGTGCGCTGGTTCGCCAAATCATCAGGTACTACCAGCGACAGGAGCAAGTTTATTCCCGTAAGTGAAGAAGCGCTGGAAGAATGCCACTTTAAAGGCGGTAAAGATGCGTTGACCATCTATTATAACAACCGGCCTGACGCTAAACTCTTCAGCGGTAAATCGCTCACCATTGGCGGCAGCCAGCAGGTAAGCCAGTTCAGTCCTGAAACCTCTTTTGGTGATCTATCGGCGGTTATCATGAAAAACCTGCCTTTTTGGGCGGAGTTTGGCCGCACTCCAAACCTGGATATCGCGCTATTGGATAATTTTGAAGAAAAGATAGAAAAGATAGCCAAAACCACGCTCGATGTAAACGTTACCGGTATTGGCGGCGTACCTACCTGGAATATTGTGCTTTTCAATCGCATACTTGAACTTACCGGTAAGGATAACATGCTCGAAATATGGCCTAACCTGGAGTTCTGCTTTCATGGCGGGGTAAGCTTTACGCCATACCGAGAGCAATTTAAAAAACTGATCCCAACGGATAGGATGTATTACCTGGAAAGCTATAATGCCTCCGAAGGTTATTTCGGCATACAGGACCAGGTACAGCATGGCGATATGCTGCTGATGTTGGATTACGGTATTTTTTACGAGTTTTTACCCGTAGAGCACATGCACGATGAAAACCCCAAAACCCTTACGCTTGATGAGGTGGAGTTGGGTAAAAACTATGCGCTGATTATTACCACTAATGCCGGGCTATGGCGGTACATGATAGGGGATACTGTGAAATTTACCAGCCTGTCACCGTACCGTATACAGATATCAGGGCGTACCAAGCATTACATTAACACCTTTGGCGAGGAAGTAATTATTGATAACGCCGAGCGCGCGCTTGAGGAAGCCTGCAAAAATACAGGCGCCATTATTCGCGATTATACCGCTGCCCCCGTTTATTTCGACGGACGGCAGTGCGGCGCGCACGAGTGGCTGATAGAATTTGTGAAACCCCCGGCCGAGTTCGAGCGTTTTGTAGATATACTGGACGAAACCCTGCGCCAGATCAACTCTGACTATGACGCCAAGCGCTTTAAGGACATGGCCCTGCGCCGCCCGATAGTACGCCGCGTAGCCGAAGGTACCTTTTTTAACTGGCTTAAAGAAAAAGGTAAACTTGGCGGCCAAAACAAAGTGCCCCGCCTGGCTAATGACCGTGAGTATGTTGATGCTATTTTGCGGATGCTGGAACCAGCGTAAAACCTCACTCCGACCCTCTCCTTTAGGAGAAGGAGTTAAAAAATACCTCGCAACGACGTGATTAACTGAAATTTAAAGTGCAAACCTTAGATATTTATTTCCATCGGCACAATTTAACTCATATTAAAGGTGGATAATCTTCACCTCAACGGCTTAAAATCTCTGTTAAAATTTATCTTTGTTGAAACTGACTTCAACAAATGAAAAAACTCTTACTCTCTGCTGCCATACTGTTCAGCGGCTTGTCGCTACAGGCACAGGATTCGCTGATGATGCGTAATATTTACGACGAAGCCCTGGTTAACGGCCAGGGGTATGAAAACCTGCGTTACCTGTGTAAAAAGATCGGTCCGCGTTTAAGTGGTTCACCCAATGCTCAAAAAGCTGTAGAGTGGGGCAAAAAACTAATGGAAGATTACGGTTTCGACCGTGTTTACCTGCAGGAAGTAATGGTGCCCCATTGGGTACGCGGCGCTAAGGAGCAGGGTGCTATTATTGATGGCAATAAAAAAATTCCGGTGCCTATCTGCGCGTTGGGTATGTCTATTGCCACACCTGCAGCCGGCATCACGGCCAATGTTATCGAGGTGAAGAGCATTAAAGAAATGCAGGATTTGGGTGAGAGCGTTATAAAAGGTAAGATCGTTTTCTTTAACCGCCCGTTTGATCCGCGTTACATCGAGACAGGCCAGGGTTACGGTGCGGCCGGCGATCAGCGGTTTGTTGGCCCGGCCGAGGCCGCTAAGCTGGGCGCGGTCGGCGCTATTGTCCGTTCGTTAAGCCCGGCGCTGGATAACTATCCGCATACCGGTGGCACTTTAAGCGCTCCGGGTACAAAGATGATACCGGCAGCGGCTATATCAACCATGGCTGCCGATAAACTAAGCGGCATGTTAAGGCTGCGTAAACTGCCGCTGATAAAGTTCTGGTTTAAGCAAAGCTGCCAAACACTGCCCGAAGTAAAATCATACAACGTTATTGGTGAACTTACCGGAACAGATCATCCTAAAAAAGTGATCACCGTGGGCGGTCACCTCGATTCGTGGGACCTGGCCGAGGGCGCGCATGATGATGGTACGGGCATTGTACAATCAGCTGAAGCATTACGCATTTTGAAAGCGCTGAAATATAAGCCTAAGAATTCGGTGCGTGCGGTATTTTTTATGAATGAGGAGAACGGTACCCGCGGCGGTTTAAAATACGCCGAGCTGGCCGCTAAAAATAAGGAAGACCATATTGCCGCAATTGAAACAGATGAAGGTGGCTTTGTGCCGCGCGGCTTTGGCTTTGATGCTTCGCCCGAAGTGGTTGCGAAAATTAATAAGAACTGGAAAAAACTGTTTGAACCTTACGAGGCCGACCGGCTGGTAAAAGGCGAAGGCGGGACAGATATTGAACCATTAAAGGAAACAGTGCCGAATATTACGCTGATCAGCTTTTTGCCCGACTCGCAGCGTTATTTTGATTTGCACCATACAGCAGCCGATGTATTTGAAAAAGTGCACAAGCGCGAGTTGGAATTAGGCACGGCAGCGATGGCTTCGTTGATTTATCTGATAGATCAGCATGGGTTGAAATAGGATATACCATAACAATATTACAAAGGCAGAGCATTTTACAGGTTCTGCCTTTTTCATTTATCGTTATTTTTGCGCAAAGTAAAATCAAGTGCCCGAAGCCGACAGTACCACACCCACGAAAACCGACGCGTTTGCCGCCCTGCGGTTTAAAGATTTCCGTTCATATATTACCATGCGTTTCTTTTTTACGTTTGCTTATCAAATGCAGAACGTAGTGCTGAGTATCTACATTTATGATGTTACGCACGATAAATTCGCTCTCGGTCTTATAGGCCTGTATGAAGCCATACCGGCAATAGGGTTATCGCTTTATGGTGGTTACATTGCCGATAAGCTGGAGAAACGCAAAATGCTGCTACTCATATTCGGTACCATATTTTTCTCATCGCTGGTGATGATGGCCGCCACGCACAAAGGCGCGGGCGATTATTTGCACATGCGCACCGTAGTGCCCATAATTTACGGTATGCTTTTCGTTAACGGGCTGGCCAGAGCGTTTTATGCCCCGGCGGCTTTTTCAGTACTGGCCAACAGCGTACCGCGCGAGGTATACCCCAACTCCAGCACCTGGAACAGCTCGAGCTGGCAGATCGCCTCTATCATAGCGCCGGTGGTGGGCAGCTTTATTTATGCTTACCTGGGTATTACAGGCGCGTTTATTACTATCGTAATCTTTTTAGCAGTGGCCTTTGTATCGGTATGCCTGCTTAAAAAAGTACCGCCGGTGTTTATGCCTAAAGAGGGAATCTGGAAAAGCCTGTCTGAAGGTATACGTTTTGTTTTTAATACCAAGATGCTTGTTGGCGCGCTTAGTTTGGATATGTTCTCCGTGTTTTTTGGTGGCGCGGTGGCTTTGCTGCCCGTGTTTGCCAAGGATATTCTGCACGTTGGCCCCGAGGGTGTAGGGGTAATGCGGGGCGCAACCTCATTAGGCGCGGTGCTGACCATGCTGAGCATGACACGTTTTTCGCCGATGGGGAAGCCCTGGCGCAATTTGCTTATCGCGGTAGCTGGCTTTGGCTTATCCATAATTTGTTTTGGCTTGTCGCGAAATTTCTATCTGTCGCTGGTTTTCCTGTTTCTTGAGGGTGGGTTTGATAGTGTCAGTGTGCTAATACGCGGCACTATTATGCAAATGCTTACGCCTGATGAAATGCGTGGCAGGGTATCGGCCGTGAACCAAATGTTCATCGGCTCATCTAACGAGATAGGGGAGTTTGAATCGGGCGTTGCGGCCAAGTTACTGGATACCGTCCCGGCGGTAATATTCGGCGGCACCATGACCTTGATTGTGGTTACTATTACCTATTTTAAAACCAAAAAGCTGGTACCGCTTACCCTTACGGATATCAATAAAAAACCCGAGGTGGCTACTTAATGCTGCGTTTTTGTAAGATGAAGAATCCTGCAAAAAATACGACCACAGCCACTGCAAGGCTCACGTAAACATCATCGGTAAATATGTTTATAACCAATTGCCTTGACTGGGCTGGAGCTTTGGTACGCGGCATCATATTGGTTAGTGCCAGCATGGGGTGTGAATAAGGGAACAGATAAGCATACTTCCATCCTGCCGATGCCATGATAATGCCTGATATGGTGCCTACAAAGCCAATACCCATCGGTTTTAGAAAATCCTTCCACAAAAGGCTGAACAAAAATTGTAATGAAAGAATGCCTAACGCTGAAAGAAATAATTTAAAATATATCTGCATCAGCGTAAATTCCATGTGGTACTCATTAAACCTTAATTCTGGTTTAATTACAGATAGCAGGTTAGCAAAGCCAATAGTGAACAGTACAAACAAAGCCAGGCTTATAAATATCAGCAATAAAGCATAAATATACTTTGCGCTATATACCGCGAACTTTGGCAGCGGCAGGCTGAAAAGCATTTTCCAGGTATCGGCCCGGTGTTCAATGTTGTTTATTGAATAGGCTGTAAAAACTGTAAACATAGGCAGCAGTAAAACGCCCATAACGTTTAAAACATTGCCAACAAACCTTATCCACAGTAACTCGCCCGGCCAACTTGCCATTTTTTCGGCATTGGTTAAAAAGCCAATGGTCATTAACAGGCAAATAAGCAGGGGCAGCAGTATAGCGCACCAAAAAGCCAGTGTTTTGCGGGTTTTATAAAATTCAGACCGTAGGGAGAGTAAAAATGCTTTCATAAGGATGTAAGGCTTCAGGCTTGTTTGGTGATGGATAAGAAGAGCGTTTCAAGATCTTGCTGTTGTTTACCGATGCTGTAAACGGTATAACCGTTGTTTACCAGCAGGGTATTGATTTCGCCGCTTTGCTGTTTTGACAGGTAGGACAAACCAACCAATGTTTCGGTAACCTGGGCAACCTCATACTGATGCCGCTTTAACAGGTTGGCCGCATCAACCGTATTATTAACCTCAATAAGTAACAAGGCCTGGTTAAGCGCTTCCAGCTCGGCAATACTACCCTGAAAAAGCATGCTGCCGTTATTGATAATGCCCACATGGGTGGCCATACGCTCAATTTCTGAAAGCAGGTGACTGCTGATAAAAACTGTTTTGCCATGCTGACGGGTTAAGTTGATGAGCAACTCACGTATTTCGATGATACCGTTCGGGTCGAGCCCGTTGGTTGGTTCATCCAGTATCAAAAGCTCAGGATCGCTTAACAGTGCGAGGGCGATGCCCAGCCGTTGTTTCATACCCAGCGAATACTGTCCGGCTTTTTTGTTGGCAGCATGTTTAAGCTGTACCAGTTCGAGCATTTCATCAACCCGGCGGATTGGCAGCTGCAACAAGCCTGCGCGGTTTACCAGGTTTTCGCGCCCGGTAAGGTGCAGGTAAATGGCCGGTTGCTCTATCAGCGAGCCTGTTTTTGAAAGTATTTCGATACGGTTGCTTTTCAGGTCTTTCCCAAAAACAGAAATGCTGCCTTCATCCGTTTTTAACAGATTAAGCAGCAATTTTATAGTGGTGGTTTTACCGGCGCCGTTCGGCCCTAAAAAACCATATATGCTTCCTTGCGGAACTTGTAACGATAAGGAGTTGACAACCTTTTGATTGCCGAAGTTAAAGGTTAGGTTTTGCGTGCTGATTACCATACGTTTTCCTGGCTAATACCGCACACTGTTTTTACAAGGCTTACGCCTTTTACAAATAGTGAAGTGGCCTGTTTAGCTTTAACGCCGGCATCTTTTATATTTAAATTTTGTTGTTGGTTAAACTGGTAAGCAACACCCATCACCAGGGCAAACATTACTGGTACCAGTAGCATTACAAAAGGGTTTGAGTATTTGATTAACTTTTTCATTGCGATTGATTTGATGAAACAAAGAAATAGCAAATAATCAAGCCCCTAAAATGTATTAGACCAACGGGTTTTATTTATAGATAAACGCCCGCATCCGGCTATAAACCCGTTCGTCGAAGAAAAAGGGCAGTTCATCGAAAAAACATCACCCTCTATATAATACATCTCGCGATAAGCCGCTAAAACACTACATTAGAAGTCGGAACAAATAAATAATTTAATGCACAGTGCATACTAAAGGATGAAAAAACAGTGGCAATTTTTCTGGCATGTATTTGTGTGGGTGTGCCTGATATCCTTCTTCTTTTTCATCGGCAAAACCAACAGCAAGCTTTCCATCGAGGCTTTGCTGGTGCTGTTTGTTTTGTTTGGGCTGGTAAACATCAGCTTGTTTTATATCAATTACCTGCTGCTTATACCCAAACTGCTTGACCGTAAACGATATGGCACCTACATCATCATCGCTTTAGGCGTGATACTGGCCTACGGCTTTTTAAAATACGGTTTAGCGCTTGTTTACAAAGAGTATGCGCTTGTAAAGCAAAAGGGACAAATGATAGGCTTTGTATCCTATTATCTAAGCGCTTTTTTTACCAGCCTGATTTTTGTATTTCTGAGTATTGTACTCAAATTTTCTACAGATTGGTTTTTGAACGAGCGCATTCAACGCGACCTGGAAAATCAGCGTTTAACAGCCGAGCTATCATTCCTGAAATCGCAGGTAAACCCGCACTTTTTGTTCAACTCACTCAATAGTATCTACTCGCTGGCTTACCAGCGGTCAGAAACCACGCCCGAGGCCATCCTGAAGCTGTCGGAAATTATGCGGTACATGTTGTATGAGAGTAATGATAACAAGGTTGACCTGGAAAAGGAGATCCATTACCTGCAAAATTATATCGACCTGCAAAAAATACGATTCGGTTATAAAGCCTTTGTGGAGTTCGAGGTAAAGGGCGATGTAACTACGCAGCGTATTGCGCCGCTATTACTCATATCATTTATTGAAAACGCCTTTAAACATGGTGTTGCCAATGATCCGGAAACGCCTATAAAAATGAATTTGACGGTGGATAACGGCACGCTCGACTTCCATATCGAAAATAAAAAACACACCAATAATCGCGATGCTTCGGGCGGTATTGGTTTAAGTAATGTTAAACGCAGGCTTAATCTGCTTTATCCTAAAAAATATACCCTGGATATTGACGATACGGAAACCTGTTATGTTTGTAACCTGAAGCTCGTTCTTTAACAAAAAAGCCATTCAGATTTGAACGGCTTTGTAGTGCTATTTCCTTTTCTGCTTTGATTTGGTTGTACCGCTTTTGGTACTATCAGTAGTGGGCGATGTTAAAAAAGTAGAGTTGTCTTTCTTTTTATCGGCATCGCTTTTTAACCAGTCGGGCGTTGAGGCGGGCTGCACCGGGTTAGCCGGTGATGACTGCGTGGTAGCGCCCGGCTGGCCTTTGCTAACGGTATCTTTTTTTGCCGGGCTTGTTTGGGCACTGGCGTTTTGCAAAACGCAGGCGAATATCATGGCAACAATAGCTGCACTAAGTTTTTTCATGGGTAGCTAAGTGTTATGGTTAATATTATTTAGTTAACGTTGAATTTGGTTAACTTGTTTTGCTTAAAATTGCTTTTTTGGAAATGTGTTGTGTTGACGAGTAGCGGTGCGGATATTAAATTGTTTATTTTAGCCTTTTAAAACTGATTATAGAAGATGATACGGTGCCTGGTTGTTGATGACGAGCCTTTGGCTTTAAACATACTTGAGGATTATATTGCTAAAATGCCTTTTTTACAATTGGTAAAGGCCACTACCAATCCTATTGAAGCGCTTACGCTGGTACAAAGCGGTGAGGCCGACCTGGTTTTTCTGGACGTGCAAATGCCTGAACTTACCGGTATACAGTTTTTAAAGATTGCCAATGGCAAGGCTAAGGTGATTTTGACTACGGCTTACCCGCAATACGCATTAGAGGGCTACGAATTGGACGTGGTTGACTACCTGTTAAAACCCATCGCTTTCGACCGTTTTTACAAGGCGGTACAAAAGGCCCAGGGTATTATTAACCCTGCCGCAGCGACAAGTACACCGGTGCCCGCGGCAGCGCCGGTACAGCAGCAGCCTGACTTTTTAAGCGATTTCATCTTTGTAAAAACCGAGCATAAAATACAGAAGCTATACCTGCACGATATTTTGTTTATTGAGGGGTTGAAGGATTATATCTCCATCTTTACTACCAACGAGCGTATTATCACCCTGCAAAATATGAAGAAGATGGAGGATGCCTTGCCTGAAAAGCATTTTATACGTGTGCATCGCTCATACATCGTATCGTTAGATAAAATTGACAGCATCGAGCGTAGTCGTATCTTCATCGGCGATAAGATCATCCCGGTGGGAGATACTTACCGTGACGATTTTTTCAGGATAATTGACGGGAAGAACGTTTAATTGCAGGTAACCCATAAAAGGGGATTATATTCTGAAACTTTTCTTTAGGTGCCGGGGCTTAGCCCACCTTTTGTCTTATACGTTCCTCCGCAAGCTTTACCAACTCATCAACGGGTGCGGTGCCGGGTTCAATGGGTTCAAGTACTTCCCACGTCATGGGGGTAAAGGTATTTAAAGGGAACAGTCCATAACGCACCATCTCCCACGATTTATTGATGGCTACAGGTACCAATAACGCGTTCGGGCATTTTTTTAATAAGGTTGCTATACCTGCGGATTGAAAAGTTTTTACATGGCCATCCTTTGAGCGTGTGCCTTCAGGGAATATCATGGCCGACCAGCCTTTTTCTTTCATGCGGGTACCCAGCTTCACCAGCTCGGTGATGGATTGCCGCGGATCCTTACGGTCAATATTTGCGCCGCCACCTACCCGCAGGTTGTATGATATGGATGGTATCCCCTTAGCCAGCTCAATTTTGGAGATAAATTTAGCGTGATGCTTCCTGAAGAAGTAGATCATCGGCGGTATATCGATTAAACTTTGGTGATTGGCCATAATGATCATTGGCCGGCCTTGCGGCAGGTTTTGCTTATTGACAAATTTTACCGAATTGAACAATATATAATAAGTGCTCAGTAAACAAAAGTTAAGCGCGTCAACAGATTTTTTATGAGCTGAATAGCCAAATACCTTATAGTTTATCCATTGGATTGGCTGAAAAATGACCAGCACCAGAAAAAACGCGGTAATGGCAAAGGGTGAAAGGATGTATCCTAAAAACTTTCTCATAACAGGATGACAAAGTTAATAAAAGCCTGTAAATGTAAGCGGTGGTGATGGATTGTTTGATGCCTGCCTAATACTTCACAGTAAAACATTTGACACTTGTCATTCCGAAAGAAAGAGAGGAATCTGCCGACGTACATTATTAAGCGACAGATTTCTCCTCGTACTTCGTTCGAAATGACAACCGGGATCAGTTAATTCTCCTCCGCATATTGCTTAAAGTTATCTAAAATAGCCTGCCAGCCGCCACGTTGCATTTCAATAGGATTAGTATTTTCCGGATCAAAGGTTTCAGTTACCGTAGTGGTATTATCTTTTTCGTCAAACTCAACAGTAACCATACGTCCGTCGGCCATCGTGTAACTGATCAGTTTGTAAGGCTCGACTTCGGTATAGACGCCCTCAAAGTCGAAACTGAAACTGCCGTCCTTTGCTGCCATGGTGGTTTTGAATTTGCCATCCGGGCGCAGGTCATTCTCGGCATAAGGCGCATGCCAGTCTGCCGATGCCTGGCACCATTTAGTAATATGTTCAGGAGCATTCCAGTATGTCCAAACTTTTTCGGCAGGCGCGTTAGTGGTGGCCTGTACGGTAATCGCGTTGCTGTTTGTGTTTTTCATGTTGATAATTGTAAGTGATTTTGAGCAAAGTTAGTACCATCAACCATATTTGGATGTATTACAACGGACATATAAAGAGGGAAATTCGGCCATTTTAATAAAGTTGATGTTGTTTTTTGAAGAGACGTGCAGTTATGATTGATACGATTTAGCGAAGTATTGATACAAATAAGCGAATAGGCTGAACAAAAAAACACCGTCATTTACTTCTCAATATTAAACGTCTTATTGACGCTTAAAAACCAATTAAATAACTATCATCTTATGAGGAAAAATTTACTCTTGAAACAGGGTACACCATCCGTTTCAAACTGCCCGCCGGGTAGCTTGCGGCTTCTCAAAGCCATGTTCGTTTTTTTTCTTGTAGCTTTTTTTATCAACACGACAACTGTATTTGCGCAAACGCAAATTACCGGTACCGTTGTTGATGAAACTAACCAGCCCTTGCCAGGTGTTGCTGTTAGAGTTAAGGGCACAACTATTGGAACAGCTACCGACGGCCAGGGAAAATTTACGCTTACGGTACCGGCAAACGCCGTGATTGAGGCAACATTTGTAGGTTACGCCGCGCAGCAGGTAACCGTAGGTACACAAACAAACATTAAAATTTCACTTAAGTCGGCTAATGAAAGCCTGCAGGAAGTGGTGGTAACCGGCTACGGTACGCAAAAGCGTGAATCTATAACGGGTTCAATCGCATCGGTAACAGCTAAGGATATTGACCGTGTACATGGCGGCGCTACAGTTAGTACCACCCTGGCCGGTAAAATTCCGGGTGTAACATTCCGTATGGCTGATGGCCGTCCGGGTGCGAGCGCCAACATCCAGATCCGTAATATGGGTGCGCCGTTATACGTTATTGATGGTGTTCAGCAGGATGCAGGTCAATTTAATAACCTGGCGCCGAATGACATTGAAAGCATCTCCGTGTTAAAAGATGCCTCGGCGGCAATTTACGGTGTACGTGCGGCAAACGGCGTTGTGGTGGTAACCACCAAAAAGGGATCGGGCGAAAGCCGTATCAATGTTGATGCCTATATGGGCTTTCAAAACTGGTTCCGTTTTCCGGATGTGGTGCGTAACTCATATGACTACGCGCGTTATAAGGCTGATGCGCAAATGAACACCTCAGGTACAACTTCTTTTACTAAAGAAGAAGTTGAAAAATACCGTATTGGTACGGAGCGCGGCTATCAAAGTTTTGACTGGCGCGATTATGTTTTAAACAGCAACCGCAACGCGCCGCAAAACTCCATAAACGTAAACTTTACCGGCGGAACGGATAAGGTAAATTATTATGTATCGGCAACCAACTTTTACCAAAATTCAAACATTGGTAAGGAGTATGAATTTGGCCGTACCAACATTCAATCGAACATTAGCGCTAAGGTAGCTAACGGCTTACGTGTCGGCGTAAATATTAACGGACGTGTAGAAAGCCGCGAAAACCCGGGCGTACCGGGTGGTGATGACTACTTTTTAGCCCGTTTCGCCGTTTTACGTAACACGCCTATTGAAAGGCCTTACGCTAACGACAATCCTAATTACCTGAATGCTATTAACAATATTGAGTCAAACTATGCTTTTCTCAACAAGAAAATTTCAGGCACTTACCGTAGCGACTGGAGGGTATTGCAAACCAACTTTAATGCTGAATACCAAATACCTGGCGTAAAAGGCTTAACGCTTAAAGGTGTATACTCTTACTATATAGCCGACAACGTTTTGAATAACCACGAATATACGTATGACGTTTACAGGTACAAACCGGAAACAGATACTTACGAAAGGGCTGGTGGAGCTACTAACCCATGGCGAGAGCGCGATCAGCGTAAGGAGTTTAACACCAATATGCAGGCGCAGTTGAACTATAGCAACACCTTTGGCAAGCACAACGTTTCGGGTACTTTAGTTGCTGAGCGTATTAAAACCCGCAGTCTGCGTAATTGGTTACACGCTATACCAAAATCAAATAGCCTACCGCTAATCGAGTTCTCCACTATGGACCGTTATGATGATTACGATCTGGCGACTGCGCGGGTAGGGTATATCGGCCGTTTTAACTACAATTATGCTAATAAGTATTATTTAGAGGTTTCAGCAAGGCGCGATGCGTCATCATTATTTATCACTAATAAACGTGTAGGCTATTTCCCGGCTGTATCAGCCGGCTGGCGTATCACCGAAGAATCATTCATGAAGAATTTGCTCGGTGACAACAGCATACTGAATGATTTAAAATTTAGAGGATCATATGGTTTAATGGGTGATGACAGGTATCCTACTGATGCAGGTCGTCCCATTGTGCCATATTTTGCTTATCTGACTGGTTATAATTACGCTATACGTGACGGTGATAATCCTATTCTGGCTATTCTTGATGATTATGACACAGGTAACGATCAAACCCTAAGCGTTTCTAGGGATAAAGGAATACCAGTTACAACTATTACCTGGTCAAAAAGTAAAACTTTAAACGTTGCCGCTGATTTTAGTTTACTAAATAACAAGTTAAACGGTTCCGTAGAGTATTTTCGCCGTGTACGCAGTGGGTTGCTAATAGCACAGGAAGATGTGCTTTTGCCTTCAGAACTGGGATATAACTTGCCCGAGGCGAACTTGGAAAGTGATCTGCAATATGGCCAGGAATTATCGCTTAATTACAGCAATAAAATTGGTAAGGTAAATTATACTGTTGGTGGTAACGTTGCCTACACTCGTGCAAAATGGAAAGATACCTATAAAGAGCGCTTCTTTAACTCATGGGATCAGTATCGCAACCAACGTGAAGGTCGGTATAAAAGTTTAGATTGGGGACATGAGGCTATTGGCCAATTTGAATCGTTTGATCAAATCAATAATTACCCTGTGAACATTGATGGCAAGGGTAACAAAACACTTATCCCTGGCGATATCATTTATAAAGATCAAAATGGCGATGGCAGGATCGATCAATATGATGAGAGACCGATTGGCTTTGGTTATGGTACGCAACCCAATATTAACTTCGGTTTTAACATCGCTTTAGGATACAAAGAGTTTGATTTTCACGCTGATTTTTCAGGCGCATCAGGCTATACCTGGTTCCAGAACTGGGAAACCCGTTGGGCATTCCAGAATAATGGCAACCTTAACACCATATTCGAGGATAGATGGCACAGGGCTGATCCGTATGATCTGAATAGCCAATGGATTCCGGGTAAATACCCTGCAAACCGCGATAACCCGGGCCACTCGGGCAGTAGCAACTATGAAGTTTCCGGTCAGCGTAATTCAACATTCTGGTTACATAACGTAAAACAGTTACGGGTACGTACGCTTGAATTAGGTTACAGCCTACCAGCGGCTGTGCTTTCAAAAATTAAAATTAAAAGAGCAAGGTTTTATGTGAACGCCTACAATTTATTCTCATTTGATAATCTCAAAGAGTTTGGAATTGACCCGGAGGTTGTAGACGACAATGGTTTGCAGTTTCCGCAAAGTAAAGTGTTCAATTTCGGTGTTAACCTAACCTTTTAACTGAATTAACTTATACAAGATGAAAAAGATATTGATAATGAGTATAAGTGCTGTACTGTTGATTACGGCATCGTGTAAAGACAATAATTACCTCGACATTGAACCCAGGGATGTTGTTCCGACAGATAAAATGTTTTCTGACCCCGCATTGGTATTGTCGGTGGTTGCAGATCTATACCAACGGCAACTTGATTTTTCGAGCTTAGACAATGGTTGGGCAAGCTTTGCTGATTTTAGTGAGGCATTCCCGTCCGAGAACGGAAGCTCATTTTTTGTGCAGCGTACCAGCTGGGGCTGGGGTGAGTGGGGTACATGGGATTACGGCTATATACGTGATATAAATTTGTTTATAGAGCGAGCCACGGCATCAACACTTAAGGAAGAAGATAAAAAGATATTCATAGCCGAGGGGCGGTTTTTACGGGCCGCTTATTACTTTGAATTGGTTAAACGAATGGGTGGCGTGCCCCTTATCACCAAGTCGTTAACATACGAAGGAGATGCGCTGAGTTTGCAAACCCCGAGATCAAAGGAATCTGAAGTTTATGATTTTATAATAAGTGAACTGGAAGCAATAAAAAGCGATCTGCCGGCGCTGGTTAACATTAAATCCAGGGCTACCAGAGCAGCAGCTCTTGCGATGGAGTCGAGAGCCGCACTATATGCAGCCTCTATTGCAAAGTATGGAGCACAAAGAACACCTAACGTTACCTTGCCGGGTGATGAGGTTGGCATACCTGCAACAATGGCTAACGCATATTATCAAAAAGCATTAGCCGCTGCTGAAGCCATTATTAGTGGCGAAGCTGGGGCTTACTCGTTATACAGAGCTAATTCCATTGATTTATCAGATAATTTCGCTGCAATTTTTACTGATAAAAGTGATGCTAACAAAGAAAGTATATTTATTGAGGATTTTAAGGTCGGCACTAATAAGGTACATAGCTTCACCGTTAATAACCAGCCTTACTCACGTTCTGAAGAAGGCGCTGATGCGGGCCGTTTAAATCCGTCACTTAACATAGTACAGGCCTTCGAAAAACTGGATAACACCTATGCGCCGATACCTACAGTTAATGCGAGCGGCGATCCGATCTATTATACCAACCAACAAGACATATTTGCCGGCCGCGACGCGCGTTTAGCAGGTACAGTCATGTTACCAGGTTCGGTATTTAAAGGCGCTGCCATTGATGTGAGAGCCGGTTACCAAAATGCTGCCGGAGATTTTATCTCAACCGGAACGCTGCCGGGTTCGTCTACACCTGCGGTTGGTTTAGACGGTCCTGCAGATGGTTTGGAGTTCCGTACACAAACCGGTTTTTATATTCGGAAGTATCTTGATCCGGTTACCGGTTCGGGCCGTCGTGGTCGTAGAAGCGATGTGCCTTTTATACGCTACCGTTATGCGGAAGTATTATTAAACGCAAGTGAGGCCGCTTTTGAGCTTGGAGATAAGGGAAAAGCGCTTGGTTACATTAATCAGGTACGCAACCGTGCCGGTTTAACAACTCCGCTCAATGATCTTACTTTTGACCGTATAGTGCACGAACGCCGGGTTGAACTGGTGTTTGAAGGCCACACTTTGTTTGATATGAAACGTTGGAGGCTGGCACACATTGTATGGGATGGCGCTAACATGACGGTTGCTGATTTAAAAAGCGACATCGGCTCAGCAACCAAGCATAATACACAACCATTTAGCTTGTGGCCTTACCTGTACCAAAATCCGGGTAGTCCAAACCATAATAAATGGATGTTCAGGGAAGTTAAACTGGGTAGGGTAACTGGTGCCAACAGGTTTCAATCAGGTAATTATTATTCGCAAATAAATGATGATATATTATCGCGAAACCCTAAGATTGTTAAACAGCCGAATCAATAAGTTTTTAAAGCTATATAGTTATGAGATTTAATTTCAAATATATCATGTTGGTGGCACTCACCGTAATGGTTGCAGCATGTAAAAAGGACACTAAAGAAGCGCCTAAGGCAAGCTTTAAAGGCAGGCTTGTTTATAACGGCACGCCGATAAATGTTGAGCAAAACCAGGTTCCGGTGGAGCTATATCAAAGTGGTTTTGGCAAGCGTGGCGCTATTGTGGGTAACGTTACGCAGGATGGTGCCTTTTCTTTTCTTTTGTTTGATGGCGATTATAAGCTGATCATCCCCGGAGTGCAAGGTCCTTTCAGGTGGAACCAAACCGGCGCCACCCGCGATTCGATGAGCGTTAATATAAGCGGTGATAAAACCATGGATCTGGAGGTAACGCCTTATTACCTGATAAATGATGTTCAATATACTGTTAACGGCAGGGCGGTTACCGCGGCTTTCTCGGTTAATAAAATAATAACCGATGCTAACGCGCGCGACATTGAAAGAGTTACATTGTATGTAAACAAAACCCAGTTCGTATCAAGCAATGGCGATGAGAACGTAGCAAATAACGGTATTGCGGGCAGCGCTGTTACCGGTGCTGTAAATTTAACGGCTACAGTGCCTACCCTTACGCCAACGCAGGGCTACGTGTTTGCCCGCATAGGGTTAAAAATTGCGGGTGTTGATGACATGATTTACTCGCCATTACAAAAAATAACACTTTAAATTTACAAGGTAGGGGTTTCTGCTGCAAGAGCAGTGCCCCTTTAACTGTAAAGCACAGCAACAAATTCTTAATTCAATACATACTAAATGAGAAAATTTTTATCCGCAGCGGTAATTACCTTATCGGCTTGCGTAACGGCTAATGCCCAGCAGGGGCAATGGCATCTGATTAAAGATCGCATTGTTACCCCCTGGGCCGAAAAGGTTGACCCTAAAAACCCGCTGCCTGAGTACCCACGCCCTATGCTGGTACGCAGCAACAACTGGAAAAACCTTAACGGCCTTTGGAGTTATGCCATTACGCCTAAAAACGCATCGACCCCAACCAAGTACGAAGGCAGTATTTTGGTGCCGTTCGCTGCCGAGTCGGCATTGTCAGGCGTTGGCCGTACCGTGGGTAAAGATAGTTTGCTGTGGTATAAAAATACGATCAACGTGCCATCATCAATGAAGGGCAAAGAGGTGCTGCTGCACTTTGGCGCGGTTGACTGGCGAACCGAGGTGTTTGTGAACGGCAAAAGCGCCGGCAAGCATGAGGGTGGTTTTGATCCGTTCTCATTCAACATTACACCATTCCTGAAAGGTGGCTCAAAGCAGGATATCGTGGTACGCGTGTGGGACCCAACCAATGACGGCCCCCAGCCAACCGGCAAGCAAATGAAAAAGCCCGAAGGTATATGGTACACTCCGGTAACCGGTATCTGGCAAACGGTTTGGCTGGAAGCTGTGCCAAAATCATACATCGTATCAACCAAGCAAACACCTGATATTGATGCGCATACCATCACCATATCGGCTGATATTGCCGGTAAGCAAGCCGGTGATAACCTGAAGATAGAAGTATTGGATGGTAAAACCGTTGTAGCTCAAAAGCAGCAAAACGCGGGCGAAGCAGCCGTTATCACGCTGAAGAATGAAAAGCTTTGGTCGCCGGAGAGCCCTAACCTGTATAACTTAAAGATCACCCTGCTACGTAATAACAAAGCAGTTGACGCGATCACCAGCTATTTTGCCATGCGCAAAATATCAATGGCGCCCGATGCCAATGGCATTCAACGTATGATGCTGAACAATAAATTTGTGTTTCAGTATGGCCCGCTTGACCAGGGCTGGTGGCCTGATGGCTTGTATACGCCGCCAACTTACGAGGCGATGATATACGATATCGATCAGCTTAAAAAAATGGGCTTTAACATGATACGTAAGCACATTAAGGTTGAGCCTGCTACTTATTACACTTATTGCGATAAAGTAGGTATGCTGCTATGGCAGGATATGCCAAGCGGCGACCTTGGTAACGGCTGGGAAAACCGTCCGGGTGTGCTGGATCATGGGAGTGATAAGCAACGTACGCCTGAATCAGAAGGCTATTATCGTAAGGAGTGGACCGCCATTATGGACGTGCTGCATAACTACCCGAGCATAGTGGTATGGACGCCATTCAACGAGGCGTGGGGCCAGTTTAAAACCGTTGAAATTACCGAATGGACGATGAAGAAAGATCCTTCACGTCTGGTGAACAGCGCCAGCGGTGGTAACTTCTATCAAACCGGTCATATTATCGATTTACATAACTACCCGCACCCGGCTATGCCTGCGCCTGATGTTTTCGGACAGAAACGCATTTTGGTTTTGGGCGAGTTTGGCGGTCTGGGTTTACCGCTTGATGGCCATACCTGGCAGAAAAAGAACTGGGGTTATCAAACCTTCAAAAACTCTGATGAGATGTTCGAGAAATATGCTTCGTTTACTAAGCGTATTGCCGAGTTGATTCCCCTGGGTCTTTCAGCAGCGGTATACACCCAAACAACCGATGTTGAGGGCGAAACCAATGGCTTTATGACTTATGACCGCGCGGTTGATAAAATGCCGGTTAATAAGTTGCACGAAGTAAACACTAAGCTATATGACCCTTCGCTGGTTAAATAAACTTTGATGGTGTTAAAAAAAATAATTTATTATTTGGCAGGCCTGTTCGCATTATGCGGGCAGGCTTTTGCGCAAAATAATGGGGTGGCGCACAAAGCACCGTCGCCCCTGTACCGCGACCCAATATATGACGGCGCGGCCGACCCTATTGTAGTTTATAACAAGGATGAAAAGCAATGGATGATGCTGTACACCCAGCGCAGGGCCAATGCCCAAACGCAGGATGTGGCTTATTGCTATGGTACGGCCATAGGCGTGGCTACCTCAAAAGATCATGGGCAAACATGGGCATACCGCGGTACGCTTAAGTTGGATTTTGAGCGCGGCACCAATACATTTTGGGCACCCGAGGTTATTTATGATAAGGGAACTTACCACATGTTTGTCACCTACATTCAGGGGGTGTACAGCCACTGGGGCGGCAATGCGCGACTGGTACATTACACCAGCAAAAACCTGTGGGACTGGAAATTTCTGGGAGATTTGAAACTCGACGGCAGTATCATCGATCCAACGCTGATGAAATTGCCCGACGGTAAATGGCACATTTGGTACAAAGGCCCTAATGCCAATACCTACACTGCCGAAAGCACTGACCTGATAAGCTGGAAAGCCGACCCGAGAGTAGCCATTGGCGGCCCGGAGCATGAGGGGCCTAAGATATTCAGGTTTAAAAATTATTACTGGATGATAACCGACGAATGGCACGGCCAGCGTGTATACCGTTCAAAGGATGCTAAAACCTGGGAGCGCCAAGGTATGGTGTTGGATAAGCCCAGCCACCGACCTGAAGATACGCCTACCGGTGCACATGCCGATGTGGTAGTAACCGGCGATCATGCCTATATCGTTTACTTTACGCATCCCGGCCGTAAATCGCATCAAAATGATGGCGGCCACGATGCTGACGATGCCTTTACTTATTCAACCAAACGCACATCAATACATGTGGCCGAGCTGGAATACAATGATGGTACATTGATATGCGATAGGGATAAACCATTTGATTTTTATCTGCCTTAAAATATTATTAGTATGAAATTTAAGTTATTGCTGGCTTTGGTATTCATGTTAGGTATCAATACCACTGCAAACAGCCAGCAGGCCAATTACACAAGCAGCCGTGCGCCGCTGCGTCAAAATCCTTACATCGAGCTACCGCTTGGTGCCATTAAGCCGCAGGGCTGGCTGCGCGAAATGCTTATCCGCCAAAAAAATGGCGCTACCGGTAAGCTGGATGAGCTTTACCCGCTGGTGATGAACCAACGAAATGGCTGGCTGGGTGGCGATGGCGACCAGTGGGAGCGTGGCCCGTACTGGATAGACGGTTTGCTGCCGCTGGCTTATATTTTGCAGGATAAGGCACTTATTGCCAAGGTGAAGCCCTGGGTGGAGTGGTCTATAAAAAGTCAGCAGCCTGACGGATACTTCGGCCCCTCTAAAGATTACCCTTATGAGGCAGGCATACAGCGTGATAACAGCCGTGACTGGTGGCCAAAGATGGTGATGCTCAAAGTGCTGAAACAATACTACATGGCAACCAACGATAAGCGGGTGATTAGTTTGCTGACTAACTATTTTAAATATCAGCTTAAGGAATTGCCTGCCAAACCGCTTGACCATTGGACGTTTTGGGCGCGCCTGCGCGGCGGCGATAACCTGATGGTGGTGTACTGGCTGTACAATATTACCGGTGATAAATTCCTGCTTGATCTGGCCGACCTGCTGCACAAGCAAACCCATAATTTTACAGGTGAATTTTTAGATACCGACATGCTTACCCGCATGGGCAGCATACATGGGGTTAACCTGGCGCAGGGGATGAAAGAGCCGTTGATCTATTACCAGCATCACCCCGAACAAAAATACTTAGAGGCCATGAAGAAAGGTTTTCATGATCTGACCAAATACAACGGCATGGCGCATGGCCTGTATGGCGGCGATGAGTCTTTACATGGCAACAACCCGACTCAGGGTTCGGAGTTATGCTCGGCGGTGGAGATGATGTTCACGCTGGAAAGCTCGCTCGAAATTACCGGCGATGTAGATTATGCCGACCGATTGGAGAAGATAGCCTTTAACGCCCTGCCAACCCAAACTACGGAGGATTACATGAATCGCCAGTATTTTCAGCAGGCCAACCAGGTAATGCTTACCCGCCATGTGCATAATTTTGATGTTAACCACGCCGGTACTGATGTGGTTTATGGTTTGCTATCAGGCTTTCCGTGCTGTACCTCAAACATGCACCAGGGTTGGCCCAAATTCGCGCAAAACTTGTGGTATGCTACTGCCGACAGGGGCATAGCCGCGTTGGTTTATTCGGCAAGCGAGGTAACGGCAAAAGTGGCCGATGGTAAAGAGGTGACTTTTAAAGAGGAAACCAATTATCCGTTTGATGAAAACGTAAAGTTCACGCTCACCAGCAAAAAGGCAAAAGTACTCTCATTCCCGTTCCACCTGCGCATACCGGCGTGGTGCAAAAGCGCGGTAGTAAAAGTGAACGGACAGGAACTGCAACAAGCCAAATGCAATCAGATAATTAAGATAGACCGTCAATGGAAAAACGGCGATGTGGTTGAGCTGCAACTGCCGATGCACATCTACAAAAACTTCTGGTACGAAAATTCGGTATCTGTCGAGCGCGGTCCGCTGGTGTACGCCCTTAAAGTTGGCGAGGAAACCAAACTGGTAAAGAATGATAAAGACCCTATTGCCTACGGCAAAGAATATATCGAGGTTAGGCCAACCACCCCGTGGAATTATGGTTTGATAGCTTTGGATGACAAAAAATTTCAGCAAAGCATCTCGATAGATAAGAAGGCGATACCAGTTTACCCCTGGACACCGGACAACGCGCCGTTAATACTAAAGGCCAAAGCCAAACGCATACCCAGCTGGACTTTATATAACGATATGACGGGCCCTATACCGTTCAGCGTGATTTATAATGAAGGTATGCCCAACCAACCCGAAGAAGTAATTACGCTGATACCTTACGGTTGCAGCAGGTTACGTATCTCGCAGTTTCCGCAAGTTAGGTAATCCCTTGTCGTTAATAATTGGAAAGGCAGGCTGTAAATGGCCTGCTTTTTTATTGCCAGATGATCTCGGCATCCAGCAAACGGGTTTCAAACTCGTAAACCGGGTAGGTGCTTTCAATCAGTTTAATAAGCATTTGCGTGGCTATCTGCCCCATCGCGAATGCGGGTTGCCGGATGTAGGAGATGCGTGGTGTAAGCAGATCAATAACATCGGCGTTTGAATAGCCAACAATAACCAGGTTTTCCGGGTAGCTGATGCGGTTTAGGGCACGTATGCTGGCAGTGCTTACCAGGTCACTTGCTATAAAAAGGGCATCAGGTTTGTTGCCGGCATTAAACAGGGCGATTAAGGCCTGGGTTATTTCGTCCGCATCACGGCCGCCACGGTAGCAGTATTTAATCAGGCTTTCATCAACGCTGATGTTATTATCAGCAAGTGCCTGCTTATAGCCATTTACCCTTTCGGTTGTAATGGATATCTGCGGTGTACTGGCCAGTATAGCTATGCGTTGATATCCCTTATCTGTGAGCTGTTTTATTACGTTGTACGATGTTTTAAAATTGTCGCTGCTTACGCGGTGCGTTTCTATTTCATCCAGTATGCGATCAAAGAAAACAATGGGTAGCCCTTGCTGGTGGAGTTCTCGGATGTGCGCGTAGTCGGTCGTTTGCGCTGATAACGACATCAGCAAGCCATCAACCGAACGGTTGGCCAGGTGCTGCATATTGGCCTTTTCGCGCTCATATTCTTCATGGCTTTGCGATATAATGATGTTGTATCCGCTTTCATAAGCTACCGACTCGATACCGTTTATAACCTGTGAAAAAAAGCTGTTAGCTACATCGGCCACCAAAACACCAATGGAATTACTGCGCTTGTTACGCAGGCTTTGCGCTACCGGGTTGCCCTGGTAGTTGATCTGGCGGGCATAATCGATTACCTTTTTTTTGGTTTCGGCGCTGATTTCGTAACTGTCGCTTAAGGCCCGCGACACGGTGGACGGTGAAATACCGAGTGCCTTAGCAATATCTTTTATGGTAGCTGCCCTGAACATTCGATCTTAAAACTACAAATAAAAACTACTCCAGCGAACAAGCGTATAACGTGTTGGTGCACGTAACAGCATAAATACACATTTTGAAGCTGTAACCATACATAGTTTTATATATTAGTGGTGCGACAATTTAATTGCCGTTAACCATTTAAGCAAAACTATACGAATTGAATAAAGCGAAAAAGCAATTTTTTGCAGTTGCCCTTGCTATTTGTTTGTTTTTTCTGGAAGGCTGTATCTCCAAGCCGCAAAATAAGCAAGTTAATAAAAAGGCATCTCCAAAAAAAAAGGCGTTATGCTGCCAATCAAACATGCCATCGAGGTTTGGTATAGCTGGTATGGGCAGCCAAAAAATTGCCGATACAGGAGTGTTAAAAAGCCATGCCGGTATGGTGTTCATTAAAGGCGGAACCTTTAGCATGGGCGGTGATAACAACCAGGCTGCTGATGATGAATATCCCAAACACAAGGTAACGGTTAGCGGCTTTTGGATGGATGCCACCGAGGTAACCAACGCGCAGTTTGCCTGGTTTGTAAAAGCTACCGGTTACATTACAACCGCCGAACGCAAACCCGACTGGAACGAGCTGAAAAAGCAACTGCCACCCAGTACGCCCAAACCCGATGAAAGTATGCTGGTGCCGGCATCTCTGGTATTTACCCCGCCCAGTTATCCGGTACAGCTGGACAACTATGCCCAATGGTGGGCCTGGGTGCCCGGTGCCGACTGGAAACACCCGCAAGGGCCTAAGAGCAATATTACAGGCAAGGATACTTACCCTGTGGTGCAGATAAGCTATTACGATGCACAGGCCTACTGTAAATGGGCCGGAAAGCGTTTACCTACCGAAGCAGAGTGGGAGTGGGCGGCAAGGGGTGGCAGGCAAAACAACATCTATCCCTGGGGTAACGAGCCGGTAGATAAAGGGAAGCCAAAAACTAACAGCTGGCAGGGCGAGTTTCCCTGGAAGAACACCGTAGCTGATAAGTTTGAGCGCCTGGCACCGGTGAGCAGCTTTGCGCCAAACCCTTATAAGCTATTTGATATGGCAGGCAATGTGTGGGAGTGGTGTGCCGATCTGTACAACAACACCTACTATCAAACCATAAATAAACCTGCCGGTGTAGGTAACCCAAAGGGACCCGCCAAAAGCTACGATCCTGATGAACCTTATGCGGTTAAGCGTGTAATACGCGGCGGATCATTTTTATGCAACGATAGTTATTGCTCGGGCTATCGCGTTGCACGACGGATGAAGAACACCGAAGATAGCAGTACCGAGCATGTGGGCTTTAGATGTGTGCGTGATAAATAACAGAATATTGTTCAACTCTAACATTATACTATGAAATGGTTTTTTGGATCGGCCTTGCTGATAGGGCTGGCATCAACCCTCATTTTTTTTAAACCGGCGCCTTCGTTGGTAAGTACCGCTGCTAACGATCGGCCAAATATTGTGGTGATCCTGGCCGATGACTTGGGTTATTCAGATATCGGCTGTTACGGCTCTGAGATCAGCACGCCCAATATTGATTTTTTGGCGAAGAATGGCATACGGTACACAAGGTTTTACAATACTTCCAGGTGCTGCCCTACGCGTGCCTCGTTGCTTACAGGTTTGTATAATCAACGTGCGGGCATTGGCAACATGACGGAAGCAGAAGATGAACCGGGCTATCTCGGCCATTTGTCAGACAACGCCGTAACTATTGCCGAGGTATTAAAACAGGCGGGCTACCAAACGGCCATGTCGGGCAAGTGGCATGTATCGAACACGCCGGGATTAAAAGACCCGAAAGAGCAGATGAAATGGCTGAATCATCAAACCTATCAACCCACATTTTCGCCTATTGAACAATACCCAATCAGCAGGGGGTTTGATAAGTTTTATGGCACAATTTGGGGTGTGGTTGATTTTTTTGACCCTTTCAGTTTGGTAAACGGTACCGAGCCGGTTAGGAAGGTGCCAAAAAACTATTACCATACCGATGCCATTAACGATACGGCGGCATCATACGTAAGGCAGATGGCTAAAAATAAAAAGCCATTCTTTTTATACCTTGCTGAAAATGCGCCACACTGGCCGCTGATGGCGTTGCCTGAAGATATAGCTAAATACAAGGATACTTATAAAGTAGGTTGGGATGCCATCCGTAAAGCGCGATACGATAAGATGGTAAAAGCTGGATTGATCGACCCGAAAACAACACCACTCTCACCGCGCTGGGATAACAATTTGAAGTGGGAGAACAACCCGGATAAAGAATGGGATGCCGCCGCTATGGCCGTACATGCCGCCATGATAGACCGGATGGATCAGGGTATAGGCCGGGTGATACAGGCACTGAAGGAGACCGGACAGTTGGAAAATACATTGATCGTGTTTTTGAGCGATAACGGCGCAAGCAACGAAAACTGTACTGCCTACGGCCCGGGGTTTGACCGCCCCGACCAAACCCGCACCGGCCAGCCTATAGTTTACGATATGAAAAAGACCATCATCCCCGGCAAACAAACATCGTATGCGTCTATAGGACAGCGCTGGGCTAATGTTGCCAATACGCCCTACCAATTTTGGAAAGCACAATCATACGAAGGCGGAGTGCGCACGCCGATGGTATCCTACTGGCCAAAAGGCATAAAAATGAAGGGTGGCAGCATATCGGCGCAAATGGGGCATGTAAAGGATTTTATGGCTACGTTTATGGATTTGGCCAAGGCAAAATATCCTAAAACATACAAAGGGCATAATGTATTGCCAACGCAAAGCCACAGTTTTGCCACCTCGTTCAAAGGTAAGCCTACTGCAGACGAACCATTGTTTAATGAGCATTTTGGAGCACGGTATGTACGATATAAAGATTGGAAACTCGTATCGCACAGCGGAAACGATACGACCTGGCATCTGTATGCTATTAATAAAGATGAAGCGGAACTGAATGACCTTGCCGCTTTACACCCGGCAGAAGTTGCCCGGCTAAGCAGTCAATGGCATAAATGGGCGAAAGATAACTATGTATATCCTAAGCCATAACGCATAAAAAACGTCATTGCAATAAACAAGCAATGACGTTTTTTAAGGTGATTCCAGTTTATAAAACAAACTTAAACACTTCTTCCAAGTTTGAGTTTGAGCTTTGGCTCACCTTTAAATCGGTAATTAAGCCGGTGTTCAGAGCGTAAACCCAGCCGTGTACGCTCAGGTCCTGCCCGTTTTTCCAGGCGTTTTGTACTATCGAGGTTTTGCAAAGGTTGCTTACGTTCTCAATAACGTTTAATTCAACCAGCCTGTCGCCGCGTTTATTCTCGTCTTCAATAGCGTTAAGTTCTGAAGCATGCAAGCGGTAAACATCCTTAATGTGGCGCAGCCAATTATCAATAATACCTACAGAAGTATTGCCCATAGCGGCCAAAACACCACCGCAGCCGTAGTGGCCGGTAACAATTACATGCTTAATTTTAAGTACGTTAACGGCATAGTCGAGCACGCTGAGCATATTCATATCTGTATGTATTACCATATTGGCAATGTTACGATGAACAAATATTTCGCCCGGCTGGGTATGCGTTATCTGGTTTGCTGGTACGCGGCTATCGGCACAGCCAATCCAAAGTACCGGCGGCTTTTGGCCGTTGGCCAGCTTGTCAAAATATTCCGGGTCAAGTTTAAGCGTATCGGCTACAAATTGTTTATTGCCTTCAAGCAAGCCTTCGTAGGTTATATGGCTTGTGTCGTGTAGTTCTGATGATTTGTGTGCACACATGGTTTTTTTATTAATTAGTTTAAGATGTTGCTTTGTTTATTTTTTATTGACGGTAATAGTATAAAATTGAAAAGCGTTGCAGGCCTGGTGCCCAAACACTCCATTGTTGTTGCTAACGATAGCATCAACGGTTTTTGTATACGTATTCTTGCTTGTTTTAGTGGCATCGCCATAAATCTAAATATGGTGAGTATTGAACAGTTACGTGCTTTAAAATGTTTACTACAGCTTTCAAATTGTTAGTCTCAGGGTTTATAAATCAGCTCCTTCAGCTTAGGTACGTCATATCTTTCCTTAATATCCTGCAATTGCACTATAATGCCTTTTGTGTAGGCGTTGTGCTTAAAGTTGTGTATGGTTTCAAGCACGTCCGGATCAATATATCTCGAGTTTGATCCGTCTATCAATACATCGCTGCCTTCGGGCAAACTGGTGAGGGTTACTTGTATGGCTGCCTTGTTTAAAAAGGACACCTCTTCGGCCAGGCGGATGTGGATGGTTTTTTTGCCTTCGTTATTCTTAATTATTCGATAAAAGTAAGGGTTGCGCAGGTTGGTGCGCAATATATAAAATATACCTATCAGCATACCAATACCAACACCTTTAAGCAAATCGGTAAATACTACGGCTATAATAGTAACCACAAAGGGGATGAATTGCGAAAGCCCCTTGCGCCACACGTGCCTGAAGAGTTCGACACGGGTGAGTTTATAACCTGTCATCAGCAGGATCGCGGCCAGGCACGACAGCGGTATCATGTTGATCAGCCTCGGGATAAACAGTAATGACAGCAGCAGTAAAACGCCATGCACTATAGCGCTAACTTTGGTACGCGCACCCGAATTTACGTTGGCTGATGAGCGCACGATTACAGCCGTCATGGGCATACCGCCCAACATACCGCTTACCACGTTACCAATCCCTTGCGCTACCAGCTCGCGATTGGTAGGCGATACGCGCTTTATCGGGTCTATCTTATCAACAGCTTCCAGGCTTAGTAGGCTCTCCAGGCTGGCGACAATGGCAATAGTGGCGGCTACTATCCAAACGTTTTTATTGGCCAGGTCGCTAAAGTTGGGCGATTTGAAAAGACTAAAAAACTCACCGCCGCTTTTTACAATGGGGATGTTAACAAATTGCTTATCGAGCAGGGCAAAGCCGGTTCCTGCAAATGCTGCGGTAAAGGCGATCCCGATAATTACTACCAGCAGCGGCGCGGGTACAATGGCCAGTTTTTTAAATTTTGGCCAGTAAATGAGTATCAGTAATGATACTACGCTGATGATTACCGCGCCGTAATTGATTTTTGATACCGCCAGCATCATTTCTGAAAAAGTATTATGCTGATCGGCTTGTGAAAAGCTTTCGTCGCCTTCGTAATCCGCGTCGTAACCAACCGCGTGCGGAAACTGTTTCATGATCAGGATGATGCCGATAGCCGCCAGCATACCCTCAATTACAGCTGACGGAAAATAGTTGCCTATGGTGCCGGCCTTTATCAACCCGAGCATGATTTGCATGCATCCGGCAATAACAATGCTTAACAAAAAGGTTTCGTAAGAGCCGAGTGTGGCAATGGCGTTAAGCACAATAACGGTAAGCCCGGCGGCTGGCCCGGCAACGCTAAGTTGCGAGCCGCTGGCTATGCCCACTACTATGCCGCCGATGATGCCGGTTAGCAAACCCGCGAAAAGTGGCGCGCCCGATGCCAGCGCTATACCCAGGCACAAGGGCAGGGCAACTAAAAATACAACGATACTGGCAGGCAGGTCCCGCTTCAGGTTTTTAGCTAAAAAATACTTGTGCAGATCAAAAATGCCTGCAGCGCCAGCGGTGTGTTCATGCTGATTCATAAATGGTAAAACTGGGTTGTGGTGTGTTATAAAAGAAAAGGTTTGCCGTACTTACCTAAAAGCATAGCGCACCCATAGAAATTGCATCGCTGCTTAAGCGTTTGGCGGGGGAGTAAGTATTACAGGGGCGTAAGCGTAATGGTATATCAGGGTTTCCTGATTATGAAGAATGTTAAGCTCAAATACATGCAGCTTTAAGCGAACCAGTTGGGTATAGTACTCGTCGAACGATTTTTTTTCTTTACAGAGATCTTTCTCGGCGGTGTCTTTTTCCTTGCTTTCGTCTTCTAACTGCATAATCACCGCTTTTACAACCTTATTGTCAAGATGGAAAATAACCGGCGCTACTGATATCACCATCTTTGAAAAAAAGATAGCGATGAAAAGCATTGCGGTTAAAATCTTGAACTCCTTGACTTTCATGCTGTAATAAAATGTAAACAACGGAGGGTTTTACTCAATTGGTTAGGTGTTATAAACGCAATTATACATTAAAAAATTATTAAAATGTCAGGCTTTGGCAGGATAAATCTTTACCGGCGCAATCAGCTTACTTATATTAAGCAACGCCTTTTAATTATCTTTACGGCTTAGTATGAAATATTTGCGCTGGTTATTATTTCCGTTATCGCTTATTTACGGGCTGGTGGTAAGCATACGTAACTGGTTTTACGATGCCGGCTTGTTAAAAAGCACGTTGTTCAACTTTCCGGTTATTTGTGTGGGCAACCTGGATGTAGGCGGCGCCGGTAAAAGCCCGATGACGGAGTATCTGATCCGTTTATTAAAGCACGAATACAAAGTTGCCACTCTGAGCCGGGGCTATGGCCGCTCAACGCAGGGCTACCTGGAGGCAAGCCCGGATGCAACCGCTACAGCAGTAGGAGATGAGCCTGCCCAGTTTAAAAATAAGTTTGCTGATGTTACCGTGGCGGTTTGTGCCGACAGGGTAACGGGCATTAAAAAGCTGATGCCGGCGCATGATCTGGTTATACTGGATGATGCTTACCAGCACCGCGCGGTAAAGCCGGGCTTCAGCATTTTGTTGTTTGATTATACCCGGATCAACGAGCCCCGTTTAATGTTGCCCGCGGGTAACCTGCGCGAACCGTTTGTTGGCCGCTGGCGTGCTGATGTATTGATAGTGAGCAAATGCCCGCACACGCTTACCCTGAATGACAGGGAACAACTTGTGGAACGCTTAAAGCCCTTCGCATTTCAAAAGGTTTATTTTACATCCATAGCTTACCAGTCGCTGCAAACGCTAGGTGGTGCGATAGCTGCTGATGTTATAGATGCGCATACAACGGTGTTTTTGTTGAGTGGCATTGCTAATACTACACCGCTTTTACAGCATCTGCAAGGCATTACTACAAAAATAATTCATCATAAATATGCTGACCATCATCAGTTCAGCTTAAAAAATATAAGTAAACTTGCTGATGAATTTAAGGCATGCACGGCAGAAAAAAAGCTGCTTATCACAACAGAAAAGGATGCGCAACGTTTAGGTGAACAGCAACTGCTGCCGCTGGTTAACCAACTGCCATTTTTAGTGTTGCCCATAGGTGTTAAATTTATTGATGGCGAACAGGAATTTGCCGGCCTTATAAAAAATTATGTTAGAGAATATTCATCGCACAACAGCATACATTAAAAGCCGTATTGGCGATTTTGTACCCGAGGCAGGTATTATTTTAGGTACCGGCTTAGGTGGTTTGGTAAACGAGATTGCGGTTGAAAAACAACTGATGTACGCCAATATACCCGACTTCCCGATATCAACCGTAGAATTTCATTCGGGCAAACTGATATTTGGTAAACTGGGTGGCGTTAACGTGGTGGCCATGCAGGGCAGGCTGCACTATTACGAAGGGTATAATATGCAGCAGATCACCTTCCCGGTAAGAGTGATGAAAATGCTGGGTATTAAAACCCTGTACGTATCAAACGCCAGCGGCTCGTTAAACCCAGGCTTTAAAAAAGGCGACCTGATGGTGATTGAAGATCACATTAACCTTCAGCCGCAAAACCCGCTGATCGGGCGTAATGATTCTGATCTTGGCCCGCGTTTTCCGGATATGAGCCAGCCTTACCGTATCGATCTGATTGAGAAAGCACTCAACATTGCGTCGGCCAACAATATTATATGCCATAAGGGAGTTTATGTTGCGGTAACCGGCCCTAACCTGGAAACCCGTGCCGAATACCGTTACCTGCGTATTATTGGCGGCGATGCTGTAGGTATGAGTACTGTGCCCGAAGTAATTGTAGCCCGCCACATGGATCTGCCGGTGTTTGCCATATCCGTTTTAACTGATGAGGGCTTTCCGGAAGTGCTTACGCCGGTATCATTAGAAGAGATCATCGCTGTGGCGCAGGAGTCTGAACCGAAACTTACGCTGATATTAAAAGAACTGATAGCAGGGAACTAATGCTTGCAAAGCTGAGATACATACTGATTTTATTGTTCAGCCTGAGCGTTCAGGCCGTGTTTGCGCAATTCCCCACCAATGGAAACGGCAATACCCAATACCCAGGCCAGCGTACGCCTAATTACATGCGCGATACCAGCAACCGCGCTCCGCAAAAACAACTCAGCGGCGATGCATTGCTTGATACCCTGCGTAAACGTGAAGAGGAAAAAGAAGATTCGATAGTATTTGATGCCTCATGGATACGTGTAAGCGCAGAGCGTTTTATGGGTGATAGCACACAGGATTTCGCGCTGGACACCAGTTTACGCAACTTTGAAAACTATGGCCCGCTAAACCAGCCGCGCAGTCCGCGTATCAGTTTGGGCGGTTATACCGGCATTCAGCAACGCTCTTTGTTGTTTGAGCCTGCAAAAACCATAGGCTTTGATGTGGGTTTACATTCGCTCGATCCTTACATGATCAAGCCTGAGGATATTAATTACTACCGTGCAAGGGTGCAGTACACTAACCTGTTTTATGTAAGCGGAGGCTCTAAAGAGCAGTTTGTTAAAATAACGCATGCGCAAAACGTTAATCCACGTTTGAATGTAGGCTTCAACCTCAATTTTAACGGCTCAAAAGGGTTTTACAGCAGCAACAGCGTGCTTCGGCAAAACGTAAGCGATGTTAACGCCGCATTTTTTACATGGTACGAATCAAAGAGCAAGCGGTACAACATGCTGGCCAATATTATTTATAATAACTTAAAAGCACCGGAAAGCGGCGCTATCATAAAAAATGATATCATATTTACAGATCCCAATGCTACGTTTGATAAAACGCTGGAGCAGGTACGCCTTCCCCAAAGCTTTACGCAATGGAAAACAGCCGGATTCCATTTAAAGCAATCATACTTTATTGGCCGTATTGACAGCGTAAAAACCAAGGGCAAAGCAACCGTGCTGCCCACGCAGCGTGTTACGCATACATTTAGTTACACCCGCAGCAAGTACCAGTTTTTGCAGGATGACATTGACACTTATAACGTATTCCCGGATTATTATTTCAGCTCACGCCGCTCAAACGACTCGCTGACGGTTAACCGTTTGCATAATGATTTTGCGTACAGCTTTTACCTGCGTGGCAAATCGGCCAAAAACGAAGCTAAGCTGGATTTGGGCCTGGAGCACGATTTGTATAACTATACCCAGCATGTGCTTGATACCGGTACCAACGAATTTGGTAACCTGTACATCCGTAAAAATAAAATGCAGAATGAGCTTTTTCAGAACATTACGGTTAAAGGCCGTATTGGTTATAGCTTAAGCGACCGTATTTTGCTGGAAGGTAACGTGAGGCAAATAGTGGCCGGGCGCGATTTTGGTAACTTTTTATATGATGCCAAGCTGATGATCGGCGGCAGCAATAAAGTAGGCCGTATAATTTTAGGCGCTTACCAACAAAACGCTTCGCCACCGCTTACGGCGACGCGATGGGTATCCAACCATTACATTTTTAACAACAGCTTCAATAACGTAAAAACCACTAACCTGTCGTTCAATTACGTAAATAAGCCGCTGCAGCTTGA